>JAEOTE010000024.1 GCA_016839945.1 Candidatus Heimdallarchaeota archaeon
GTCGCGTTAGGAGCGTAATTGAGTTGAGATAAAAACTAGAGTTGAGAATACCATTTGTTTCGTTTGTTCGAATTATTAGATAGAAGGGTAATAATGTTCCGGGATCAAAATCTTCCTTCATAGCAATGTATGCTTCACTTGATTGTGAACCTCTTGGTAATATCTGTTCAAAATCCATCGATCTCTTAAACTTGAATACTTGAATTGAGATAGGTATTGCTGCCACTACTATTACAATAATAACAAATGGTGCATATTTTGTTGAAAATTTACCAACTTTGAACCACAAACTTTTGAATTGTTTTTCTAGTTCAAGTTTTTTAGTTTCTTCTTCTGTATCAGGAGCTTTTTTCGATAATTTTCTATACATACTGAAGTTTGATAAAAACTTACCAAATGTAAGTAAAAGGGCAGGAGTTAAAGTTAAGTTTACTAAGAGAGTTAGCAGTATTGAAAAAGCAGCTCCAATACCCATAGTTGAGAGTAAATCCAAAGGAAAGAAAATCAATCCTAAGAATGTTATTGCTAAAGTTAGAGCTGATACAAGAATAGTGTGACCACTATGTTCACTCATAAGTTTAATAGCATCAGTATTTTCTTTTTTCTTAAGTATCTCTTCTCTATATCTAGTTAATAGGAATAAAGAGTAATCTATTGAAAGAGCTATAACTAAGCTCATCATAATAGAAGGAACAAAAGAGAAAATATCCAGAGCTAACGAAATTGGATACATAAAAAAGAACGATGTTAAAATGCTTATTACCATTGATAAAATGGGAATTATCATAAGTCTTAGGCTTTTTAAAACAAAAGCTAAGACTACTAAAGCGATTGGAATTACAATCAAATCCATCTTAGCCATATCCTCTTCTATTGTTTCACTCATATCATAATACATTACAATGAAACCTGTGAGATAGGTCGAAAAGTCACTTCCATCAGGATTAAATAAGGTCATTTTCTCTCGTAAATATACTGCGAAATTTTCTAGAGCGTCTTCCTTTTGTCCCATAAGTAATTCTATTACAAAAATCATAGATCTTTCTTCACTAGAAATAAATTCATCTGCAGCTTCAGGAATTTCACTATCAAACATTGAATAATAGTAAAGAACAGAGACAATAATCTCATCACTATCTTCATGCAGAAACAAGGATGAATTTAGATTACTACAGAAGGTTTCAACTTCCGAATTAAGAACACTAACATTCTCTTGATTCATTCTAATAAGAATAATAAAATTAGTTTGATTAACAAAAACTGGGAATTCTTCTTCCATGACATGCTCAGCAATTCTACTAGGAGAGTCTTCTGGTGGATCAAAGGCAGATGATGTTTCATCAAGGAACTTAGGACCTAACCAAATACCAAAAGCCAATATAATAACCCAGAAAACAATGACCAATACTTTGTATTTTTCTAGGAATTTATGATATTTATCAATGAATGCCATTACGTTTTCAAACCTAATTATCTGGAATTCCTCTTATAAAACTTACACAAAAACAGTGATATTTTTTTAAGAAACATATATGTTTTGGTATATTTCCTAAAGTCTTGTGCAAAAAACTATTAAATTGAGTTTTTGTTTTTAGTTTAATTATTAATTTAAGTGTTCAAAAATGGAGAACAGAAATATAGATATTGATGATCTTTTTAGATTGAAAACAATAGAAAATGTAAAAGTACTTCCTGGAAAGAAATTTCTTTTTGAAGAACAAAAGATGAGTAAAAAAGAAAACAAATATTTCTCTGCAATTTATCTTTATGATTCACAAACACAGAAAATACAACAATTTACTAGTGGATTATCTCAAGATAGTAAAATGAAGCTTTCACCTGATAAAACAAAACTAGCGTTTGTTAGCACGCGTGTAGATGAGAAAGCTAAACCCCAAATTTTCATAATGCCTTTAGATGGTGGAGAAGCTATTCAATATACTAAGATGGCAAATGGTGTTAAAGACTACAGTTGGTCTTTAGATGGTAAAAAAATAGTCTTTACTCAAAAGGTAAATACAGAAGAACAAGAGAAGGAAGATAATAAAAAAGAACTTAGTGATATTCAAAAGAAAGTAACGAAATTAAAAAAAGAGGAAAGAGAGAAAGAGAAAATCGATCCTAGAGTTATCAAGAAAATTGTCTATAGAAAAGAAACTTCGTTTCTAGATGATAGAACAACACAAATCTATATTTTAGATTTAGAAAGCAAAGAATCGGAAAGAATTACAAGTGGAGAAGTAAATTATTCCTCACCTGTTTTAAATAAAGATCAAGATAGAATCTATGCCTTACTTCATAAAGAAAGAGATCAGCTGAATGATCTTTATGAATTTGGTTTAATGGAAATCGATATTGAATCAAAAGAAGAAACGGAACTAAAGACAATTTATGGTTTTGGTTCAAGACTTACTATATCTTCCGATGGTGTTTGGTTAGCTTTTCCAGATATTGTTAATCCAGAAGTTATTTCAACACAAAATAATGATATGAAGTTATATAATTTACAAAGTAAAAAAGAGAAATTGGTTTCAAGGGATATTGATAATCATTCTAGTGATCCTGTTTTTGATCAAGAATCTAATTACTTGTTTTTCATTACTGATAATTGGGAAAAATCCTCTCTTTATAGATATAGCATTCAAAGAGAGACACTTGAAATTATATTAACTGATGATTCCATGATTGAAGGTATAGATGTTGATAGTGATCAAGGATTAATAGTCTTTAATATGTCAACAAAAGATGATCCTTCTGTTTTGAAATCTTATGATTATGTTTACAAAGATCTAAAGACACTTCATGAATCAAATAAAGATTGGCTGAAAGAAAGAAATCTAGCCTCAACAGAAGAAATTCGATATCAAGGATATAATGAGAAAGAAATTCAAGGTTGGATTGTGAAACCTCCTGGTATTGATGAAAATAAGAAATATCCTCTAATTCTAAACATACATGGAGGTCCACATGCAATTTGGTCACCTCATGAAAGAACAATGTGGTTTGAGTTTCAATATTCTGCATCACAGGGATATGTTATTTTTTACTGTAATCCACAAGGTTCAAGTGGTAGAGGGTATGATTTCAGATATATTGTTAAGAATTGGGGAACAAAACCTGAACAAGATATACTCTTAGGAGTAGATAAAACAGTTGAGAAAGGCTATATAAATGATAAACAGCTGTATATTACGGGAGGAAGCTACGGGGGCTATATGACTGCTTGGATAATTGGCAATGACACTCGCTTTAAAGCTGCTGTTCCTCAAAGAGGTGTTTTCAACAATGTGAGTTTTTGGGGGATAACTGATGTTACACAATTTATGAGGGACGAAATTGGTGCTTTCCCATGGGAAGACCTCAATCAAATGTGGGAACTCTCTCCTATAGCCTATGTTAATAATGTAATAACTCCTACAAGAATAATTCATTCCGAAAATGATTTTAGAGTACCTATTTCTCAAGCTGAAGAATACTTTGCTTCATTAATTAAAAATAATGTAAAAGCAGAATTAGTCAGATATCCTGAGGAGGGACATGAATTATCAAGATCTGGAAAACCCAAGCATATGAAAGATAGGTTAATGAAAATAATTGAGTGGTTTGAGATTCACAAAGATTAGCTTAAATAATTATTCTTTCTTTTTCTTCTCTTTGTACTTAAAAATCAGAGGAAGCTCAAATCTTCTAAGAGTCGCTTTGTTATATCTCTCCTCTTTTTCAATCATGATGAAATTTCTAGCAAGAGTTTTAGCAACATAACCAGTTGTTCCCAATCCTGCAAGTGGATCTAAGATAATATCTTCTTCATTTGTTGTTGAAAGAATAATTCTTCTTAATAATTCCACGGGTTTTTGAGTTGAGTGTATCTTCTTTCCTTCCTCATCTTTTAACCTCTCTTTCCCTGAGCATAAAGGTATCTCCCAAACATTCGCACCTACTTTACCTATACCAAATTCCTTTGCTTTCTCTTTGTGAAAAGTATATTTCTTAACATCTTTACCTAACGTAGCCCAGATCATAGTTTCAGTTGCATTAGTAAATCTAACTCCTAACCAATTTGGCATTGGATTGGGTTTTAACCATAAAACATTATTCAGAATCCAAAATCCTAAATCTTGCATTATGTTTCCAATCCGAAAAATACTGTGGTAGGTTGATATGACCCAGATTGTTCCATTTTCCTTCAAGATTCTTCTTAGTTCTAATAATATGGTTTTGATAAAAATGTCATATTCCTCAAAAGAACTAAATTTATCCCAATCATCTTCAACTCCCTCTACATCAGTTTTTACATTCCATCTTTTAAGTTTCTTTTTTGGTAATTGAAGGAAATATGGAGGATCCATGAAAACCATGTCTACAGATTTTTCAGGAATTTTCTTTAGAATTTCTAAAGCATCCCCCTCAATGATTTTGTTAAGAATTTGTTTTAAAGAATAGTGTTGTTTATCATCAGAATCAACAAATAACAAATTCTTCGGATTCAAGGTTTTTACCAACTATATGAAACTTATTAGGGATTTTATATCTTTTTCTAAGATACCTTAAAATACAACCTTTTTTCATAAATGCAATATGAAGGAAGTTTATGTAGGGATGGCAGCAATAGTTGAAAAGGATGATAAATTCCTTATATTAAAGCGTTCTTCTGAAAAAGACTTTGCACCCAAAACATGGGAAGTTATAACAGGCAGACTAGAGGCAGAAGAACACCCAGTTAAGGGGATATTACGAGAAATTACTGAAGAAACAAATTTGGAAGCTAAAGTTATAATGCCAGTAGATACTGGTTTCTTCTATAGAGGTGGAAAAGAATTTCCAATGGTTTTCATAGCTTATTACTGTAAATACATAAGTGGAGAAGTTAAAACAAGTTGGGAACATACAGAACACAAATGGGTTACAATAGAAGAAATACTAGAAACTGAAGATTTGATGCACTTCCATACAATGTTTAGAAATATAAGAAGATTAAAAAAATATATCCCTGAGGATTTTTCGTTGGAAATATCGAACATAAACATTTAATTTATATTTTTAGAGTTCCTTCGTTTTCTTCTTTTTGTTTACTAGGGCATTTTGTTTCTGCATAACTGCAGAAAACACAACAATCTTCATCTGTAGGTTCTAATATCAAATTACAATTGTTACATACAAATCTTCTGATGCATTTGTTTGTAGGCATCTGAACCATTTCTTCCTCACCACAATGAGGACACTTTATTGTAGTTTCGAGTATAATATCCATATTTGATGATTAAAATAATAGTTAATATAATTTTGTGAATAGCAAAAGAAATTTCATATAATTCTAACCTGTTCAAATTGAGTCAAATATGGTCTTTGCTACTTCTAATTTTGAACCTTCAAACCATTTATCTTCATCTAGTTTCTGGATTGATGAAATCGCTACTCTGTTCAAATCACTTTCAAATCCATATTTTTTTTCGGAAACATCGTTTGATACGATAAAATCTGCGTTTGTTTCTTGCATCCTCTTTTTAGCGATTTTCACAAGTTCTTCATCTGATTTTTCATATTCAGCTTTGAATAGAACTAACTTAGAATTTGGAGCTAACTGCTTGATTTTGTCAGCTAGTTTTTCGGCAGGTTGAAGTTTTATCTCCCATCTCTCCTTGGATGAAACTTTTTCTGATCGTATCTCTTCAGCTACAAAATCATTCATTGCAGCTGCTAGAATAATATAATCAAATTGCTTTTCTTGTATTGATTTTGTTACTTTGTTATACATCTCCTCAGCTGTTTCTATTTTAGTTGTGTCGTTAATGATTCCAGGAGGTTGTATCAATGATGAACCATAAACAAGATGAACCTCTGCTCCTCTCCTCCAAGCTTCAAGTGCAATTGAATAACCCATTTTTCCACTAGAAGGATTACTGATAAACCTGATACTGTCTATATATGATCTTGTGGGTCCTGCTGTCACTAACACTTTCTTACCTTGTAATTTTTTATTGTATAATTTCCTTATGCAAACTTCTATTATTTCCTCTTGTTCTGGGATCTTAGCTTTTTCTTCTTCAACTCTAGGAGAAATGAAAGTTACATCCATCTCTCTTAATTTTAGTATGTTCTCTTTTATTACTGGATTGTTCATCATAACTTCATGCATTGTTGGTACCATTATCAAAGGAATTTTACTTCCAAGAGCTGTTCCAGCGATTAATGTAACAGCTGTGTCCATTATCCCACAAGCAATTTTGGATATAGAATTAGCTGTTATAGGGGCAATTAAAATTAAATCAGCTTTTTCTTCTGATAAACCTGCATATTTAACATGTTCAACTTGCCCTTCGATAATTGTAATTGGTTTTTCTCCTGTAGCCCATTCGAAGATTAAAGGGTCAATGAATTTTGCAGCTTCTGGTGAAAGAACTGGGATAACTCTAGCACCATGACGCATTAATTTTCTAGATATTTGAGGGGCTAAGAAACAAGAAATGGAACTAGTTATGCAGTGAATTATAACTTTTCCCTCTAACTCATTACCTTCTGTACCGACAATATTTTTTGAAATGTGGGACATATATAAAAAAAAGTGATTGATAAAATAAACTTATTCTTTCAAGATAATTTTACATGGTGTGTCAAAATAATGCACACACGCATATCTTTTTAAATTGTGGTGTTTTAAGTACTTTAGAACAAAATCTTAGTGATTTAGAAATGGCAAATATTAGTGAAAAATTAAATGAAGAATTTAACATTCAAGTCAAAGAAGAACTTGAATCAGGTTATATTTATCTAGCAATGTCAGCTTGGTTTGCTGAAAGAACTTTGAATAATTTAGCTGCTTGGTTCAACAAGCAAGCTGAAGAGGAATTTGAACATGCAATGAAGTTTGTTAACTACATTTTAGATACTGGTGGTCATGTTGAATATGCAGAATTAAAGAAACCAAAAGGAGATTTCAATAACATTTTAGAAATCCTTGAAGCAGCATATGAACATGAGAAATTCATAACCGGTAGAATACATCATCTATATGAGGTTGCCAACGAGTTGAAAGAGTACAGTGCTTTTCCAATACTACATTGGTTCTTAGATGAACAAATTGAAGAAGAAGAGCAATCAGCTGGACTAATTGATTTGTACAAAGGTTATGTTAACGATTTCAACTTTGATCATCACGTTAAGAGAGAAGATTAATCTTCTCATTTCTGTTTTTTATTTATTTTTTTGTAAAATTATCCTATTTTTGATAAAAAACAAAAAAGACTTTTAATGATAGAGTTATTTTTATCTAGTGTGAATGAAGAGAAAACAATCTTACTAGTAGGTCTTGGAGCTATAGGTTCGGTTATTTATTCAAGGTTAGAAAGAAAAGAGTACAAAGTCGTATGTTTAACATCAGAAGAGGGGAGTAAAATAATTAGAACTCGAGGATTAGTTGTGGAATTAGTCAATGATCAAACTCCCTCAATGCATACTTGTGAAGTATATGATGAACTTCCAGACAAGTATATTTTCAAAAATGTAATTCTAACCGCTAAATCATGGCTAAATAAATCATTAGCTAGTAAACTCTTACCGCATCTAGAGGAAACAGCTTCTATACTCTTCTTTCAAAATGGGATTAACATTGAGAAACCTTTTATTGATATGCAAAAAGGATGGAAACTCATTCGCACAATTACATCTCATGCAGCGTTAAGAGAAGATCATAATCATGCAATAGAAGCAAATCTTGGTGAAACAAGAATCGGAGGAATTAATCTCAATGATAAGGAAGAAATAAATTTCTGGAAAGGTATTTTAACAGAGATTGGTATTCCAACTGTTTTTTCTCAAAACATTGAAAAGGATATTTGGCTCAAAACTATAGTTAACTGCTCATTAGGATCATTAGGAGCAATCTCAGGATTAAAAAATGGTGAGATTCTAAAAGAACCTTCACTAAATGCTCTTACTCGGAGATTAATTGAAGAAATTTTACCTTTAACTCCTAGAGAACACATGGTAAACTTCTATGAAGCATACAGCTTAATTGAGAAAATCGTTGAACAGACATCTAACCATAAAAGCTCAATGCTTCAAGATATTGAAAGAGGATCTAAAACTGAAATAGAAACTCTAAACGGTGAAGTAGTAAGGATTGCTCAAGAAATGAATATGAAAACTCCAGTTAATTCAGCACTTGTAGAAATTGTAAAAAAGATTTCTGAAGAAAACTATCCCAGAGAACTTGCAATATTAGATTTACGATCAATTTACTAGGTGATATTATGATCAGCTATTGGGTAGCTTCACATATAACAGGTTTCTTTACAATACACGATGAGCATCTTGATCCATTATTCAGAGGATCAAGAGGAGCAGGTTTTTCAATTTCTAGAGGAACAACAATAAAAGTAGAATTTTCAGACGACA
>JAEOTE010000025.1 GCA_016839945.1 Candidatus Heimdallarchaeota archaeon
ATTGCTTTTCACTGCTCATTTTATATTCTCCATCAGTTCTATTATTGAATATTGTATATAATTACAGTATTAAATACTTTATGCCTTTCTTAAATACTTTACGCTACTTCGCGTAAATTTATTTTTTCATTTTTTGATTAACTAGATAAATATTTTTCTTACTTTTTTTCAATTTTTTTAACGTTTAAGTTACTAAAACTCCATTTTCTTAAGAAAAGGATATTTTTTCCTTAAGTGAGCAATAAATTTTAATAACAAACAAGTCCTTATCCTTTCATAAGCTACGGACTAGTAAGAATGAGTAGTTCTTCAACAACTGGAAAGGATGCAAATTTTAATAATAACGAAGAAGTCAATGAAGATTCTTTATACAAACTTGAACATCCTACACGTTCTCTAATAGGTATCTTTATTTCAACATTTTTTTTGAGGGTTGCATTTGGGAGTACTACCGTTTTAATGCCTATTTTTATTTGGTATCATCTTGGAATGCAAGGATGGGAAGCAAATATTTCAATAATTTTTGTAGAGATTACATATGCATTAGCAGTCATATTTAGTTCTGGTTATTTTGGTTTTAAATCAGATACGTCTGATGCAAGAAAATGGATCTTATTTGGTACAGCGGCAGCCGGATTAATCTTAGGAGGTTATGGTATATGCGCTTTAAGCTGGAACCAATGGATAGGTTTTCTCCCCTTAACAAATGGATTGCTTATTTTTGGAATGAGCTTGTATCACTTCTTACATGGTATTGCTGGCTCATGTAAAGTTAATGCATCTTACGGATATTTATCACGTTTTTCTGTATATGAAACACGAGCTACAAGGGTTGGGTTCTATAATGTAGCAGTTACTGGTGGTCGATCAGTCGGACTTGGTCTAGCTGGTATTCTGTACAATGTTATTGTTGTTCCTGAAGAACAAGGTTCAACTTGGGTACCAAAATATCCTCAGCGGTTAGTCTTTCTTTATTTAATGTTTGGTTTTGCAATAATTATTTCTGCAGTGTTAGTATATTTTATGCTTGATAAAACCAAATCAGTAGTAAAAGATGAACAATACAGTGTTAAGAAAGAACTATTAACTTCATGGAGGTTGATGACACACAAAAGTAGAAGAGGTATTGTTCTGCCTTTATTGGGAACTGCTTCAGCTATAGGTATTTTAAACAATTGGGGTTTTCTTGTTCTTTCTATTGAGACTAATCCTGGACAAGCTAGTATTGCAACGATAGGTGTGACTTTAGCAATGGGTGTTCCAATGGCTCTTTGGGGTTGGGTTGCAGATCGAATAGGAAGAAAAAAGACTCTTGGTATAGGTGTGATAGGAATACTTCTCCTGCTCTTTGGACTATTATTTGCATTCTTTGGTAATTTTCTTACTGGTGGAAAACCTTGGAATGATCCTACTTCACAATTCGATCCAACTGGGCTTTATACTAACATATGGATTTTAGTAATTCTAGGGATAGCGGTCTTACTAGGTTCAGCATATTTTCCTGCTATAAGTGGAAGATTAGGAGACAGTACATCTGTTGGTGTTGAAAGAGATGGTTCAAGTTCAGAGGAAGAACTAGAAAAAACAGCTGAGTTTCATGGTTCTACAATGAGTATCCAACAAACTATAATGTCAGTTAGCGAAATTATTGGAATTATTCTGGGTGGAGTATCACTTATAGTAGTGTTCCTAATTGCAGGAACTGATAAGAACTTTGCATATAATATTATTGGAATGTTGATACCAATAGCTGCTTTAATAATTTTTACAACAATCTCTACTTTACTTTGGCCAGCTGAAGATGATTTTATAGAGGTAGCTCACGTTCGAAGAAAGGAAACTTCCAAGAAATAATAAATGCTCAAACCAGCACTTTTTTAACCTAGTAGTAAAACGCTTCAAAACAATGAAAAATCCATGGCTCTTTCTAAACAATTTAACGCTGGACAATAGTATTATTGATTCCAACACTACAGTAATTCTCGGTTTTTCTGGGTATGGTTCAGTTGGAACAGCTGTTTTAAATCATTTAGTAGAGGAAATGGATGTAAACTCTATAGGCTTCTGGGGTACTATGAGCTGGTTTCACAAAGGAATATTGGAATCACCTATAACTATATACAACCTAAATATAGATTCTAAAAATGAGAAAGAGAAATATGTTTTAATCACATCACGTTTACCGATACCTGTAGTAGGATATGAAGCTTTACCTGATGCTTTTTGGAAATGGCTTTCAACTGAAATTCTTTCTTGGGGAGCTAAACGATATATTGTTATTGGAGGATTAAGAGAAGAGGTTCGTAATTCATCAGATGACTCATGGGTAACCTTAATCCCAACTAAAGAGTATACAAAATTATTTGACACAAAAAGAACATTCAGAGATGATTTATCTATAAGAGGACCTATTAGTTTTCTACTAACAGAAGGAACAGCTTTTCATTATCCTGTGTTAGCTATCTTATCTTATTGCAATACATATGATGTTGACCTTGATGCTGCTTCTATGGCTCTCAAAGAACTTGAAAAGCACTTGGATTTGGATCTCAAAAGCAAAAAATTAAGTGAATTCGATACTTCATTTCTTGAAAATCAACTGGAATTATTTGATAATGAAGAGGATTCTGAATTTGATGAATTCAACGAATATGAAGAAGAATATGACGAAGAATTTGAAAAATATGAAAATCAAAAAAGAACAAATTCTTTCCGAAAATCCTTCTCATTCAACTCTGATTCTGATGAAAAACACTATAAAAACAATAAAGAGGATTTAGACAAGTACAAGTGAAAATCTTCTAAATAATCTCTGAAAACTCTTCAATTTTTATTAGGTCTATAGCATCAACTGGACATACAGCTCTACATATTCCACATGCTTTACAATACGATTTATTGACTATCAATTTACTACTATTTCTATAAATTGTTCCTTCAGGACAATGAAACATACACTGAAGACATTGAATACATTTCTCTTGATTTATTTCTGCTTTGTAGTGACTCCAGGTTCCAGTCATCTTTGTTTTTGCAGATCCTGGTCCAATTAATTGATTATTGTTTACTTTCATTTTTGGAATTATCGTGCCTATTGGAAGTTCTTCTGTGGTAGGCAACCAAGGTTGATTCTTTTCGTAATTTCTTCCTGCTTTTGTTTCTCCAAAAATAGTCTGTTCATATGCTATTTTTGCTGCTTCAACGTTCTTTTTTGCTTGATTCTCTCCAATTTTTGGACTGAATACTGACATAATTCCTCTTTCTAAATCTGCAAAAGATAAGATATCCAATGCACGAACAAGAGAACCAAGCATGGCACTATTTGTTATAGGTTGATCTAAAACTTCTTCTGCGATTTTTGTTGCATCAATTACTCCCGCCTTTATGGATTTCGAAAGGGTGATATCCTCTGGTTTCTTGTCGGAATTCAGGATACCAACTCCATTTGGTTTAAGACCATCTGCAACATCTATTAATTCAAGAAGAGAATTGTCTAATACAACAATAAAATTCGGTTCATAAATTTGAGTTCTTTTGTATATTCTTTTTTCATTTATTCTTGTAAATGCTAAAACTGGAGCTCCTCTCCTTTCAGCTCCAAAAGAAGGAAAAGTTACCGCATGTTTTCCGGAATAGAAGACTGCTTTAGCTAAAGCTTGCGATGCTAAAACAGAACCTGCTCCACCTCTTCCATGGAATCGAATTTCTAACATTTACAATCCCTAATAAACAAGTAACGATTGTCAATATGATTAAGGTGTTATTTAAATTATCCCTATTGGTTCTTTTCGAATTTTGCTTTTGTTAACCATTTGTTAAATTCAATTGCCAATGAACTCTCTATTTCTTTTTCATCAGTTTTGATTCTATGGATCTCTCTTTGTCTCTCTAAAAAAGTTGGTATTATTAGTTTGAAATCTAATGCATAAAGATCGAAAATAAATGAAATTGGATGGAAATAATCTTCAAGAAAATCCTCCAACTCATCAAAATAAAGCATGAGATCTTTATATATCTCTCTGCTAACAACGAAATTAATGATAGTGACTGTTTTCTTTTTCAAGCGTATATCTTTCGCATCTAGATTTTTTACTGTAATAGCATATGCAAATAGAAAAAGGTCTCTACTCAATTTGGTTGTAGCTAATCCTTCAATCTCTTGATTTTGCAAAATCCCCATTAAAGAGGGATAATTTGTAAGAAGAACTTGAAGTTTAACATCTTTAATATTAGAGGATAATAGCTCAAATCCAGTATCACTAAAAAATACTACAGCGAATCCCTCTTTTTCTTCATTTTGAGTATCAACTAAAGTAGTCACTGTTCTTCATATTTTTTTTGTCATTAAAATATATAAACCCCCGAAAAGTATGATGCATATGCGTTATTCAATCATTATTAACAAATAAATTATAAGAGAGTAATGTGATTTTATTACAATGGATAAGAAATTAGAAAAAAAATGGAAGAAATTTACTAAGTCTACAGATAAAAGTAAACTTGACATTTTAGTGGAGCTTTCAGAGTTAGATAGAAGCGAGGAAATTGCTGAGTTTTTCTTTAGAGTAATTGAACAAGAAAAATATGAAAAAATCAGGATCAAAGCAATCATGATTCTCAAAGAATATGATGATGAAAAGATAGTTGATAAGCTTAATAGCTTCTATGGACATGAAAGAGAGAAGAGCGTAAGATTAGCTCTAGTTGAAGCGATAGGTAATATGTCCTCTTCCAAAGTAGAAGATTTATTACAAACAGTAATAGAAAAAGATGATAATAATATTGTCCGCTCAATGGCGATAAAAAACCTCCATAACAGAAAAAAGATTACCAAAGCTAAGATGAGAAATATACTTCATGATGTTATCCAGAATGATCATGATGTGTTTCCAAAACAAATAGCATTAAGCGTGATTGAATTCTATGCAAATAAATCATCGCTTGAAATTCTGCAAAAAGTGTTTAATAGAGAAGTAAAATTCAAAATGAGAAGTCTAATTTACAAGACATTGAGCTCAATTGCAACAAAACTGAAGAAGGAATTAGATGTAGAAGAACCTAAAGAAGAATCTTTTGAAAAAACAGATAAAAAGGAAAAGAAAAGAAGGAAGAAAAAGAAAAAGGAAGAAGAAGAGCATCTATTTTTCTAAGAAATTAAGTTATTTCTCTCTTGAGAAAAATTCACTCTTAGAAATTTCTTTTGAAATTGTATTTTTAGTCATCTTATTACATAAAACGGATTATTTTCATAATTTGTTTAAGCGAAAATAATTATAGGTAGTAAAGAAACTGATACATAGAAAGAAATTTCGTTGATTTAAATGGTTCAAAGTGTGAATATCTCTGAAAATGACCTAGAGCAAGTAAATCAATTTCTAATTGGTTTAGAAACTATTGTTAATGAGGGAAGACAATGGGAGATGGAATCAATCATAGAAGGAGAGGGATTGGAGGGTGTTATTCAAGCCTTTCTGAGTATGATAATAGCAAACTTTGATCAGTCTTTATCAAAATTCAGAGTTTATCCAAGATTCATAAAGAAATTAGAAAATGGAAAAATAAGAATTCATAGTTCAACGAGAATATCATCAACTGAAAGTATGGACATAACTTGGACTTTAAAAAAACCTCGTGGAGAATTTCAAAAATTAGTTATTGAAAGTATAAACTCAATGACTGTTGCAATATATGAAGAATCTAAACATGAAAGAAATGAAATTCCCAGATTAGATAAACAGTGGAAAGGATTCATGAGAGCAATCGAAAAAGTTGATATGATAAATAGGATCTATATGAAATTAAAAGAAGAGCAAGGAAAAACAAAAGCAAAAGCATTTTTTGATGATACAAAAGAGTTTGAACAAGAAGTAGATAATCTGTTTGGATTTCTAGAAGGGCCTTTCAAATTTATTGCATATATAGCTGTCATGGGTTCGAATGTTGATGGATTGAAAGGAGTAATTTTGAAGAAGAATGCGGATTATGAAGTAGTTTTTGATGATTTTCGAGAACTTGATGCTTTGGATTCAATAACTGCAACCAAAAAAATGACAGAAAAAGAATATGTTGATTTGCTTACTTATCAATGGAAACAAAGAACAAAGAAAAGCAAACTATTAGTAGAGATAATAGTTGATAAAGAAAAAAAGAGAATCACGTATAAATTAAAGAAAAAACCTCCTACTACAAAAAAAGGTAAAAAATTAGTCAAAGGTGAAAGAACTACTAAGAAAAAATAAAATTGTCTATTACTACTCTTCAGGTTTCTGTGCAACTACCCATACATATCCTCGTTTATCGCCAGGTCTCATTAATCTCTCTTCTCTTGCAAGGGAAAAAATAGTCCAGTTTTTTAGAGCTTTACGTAATTCTAACATTGTGATGAATCTTAATGGGGGATCAGTCTTGAAATGAGGTTTAACATTTCCTCCATAAAGCAACCATCCTCCTGGTTTAACAGCTTTGATGAGTTCCTCAAATTTAGATGGAGTTTTCTCGAGAAGATATTGGAGACATTGAATAGCTGAAACAACATCATAACTTTCTTTCTTTAACACGAACTTCTCCATATCTTCAAGAAGTATATTCATTTTATCATCTAATCCTAATGTTTCTGCTCTTTTTTTTGTTATTTCAATTGAAGAAGGCAGTATGTCTATTGCAGTGACATCATATCCTAATTTAGCAAGAAAGCAAGAGTCTATCCCATCTCCAGTTGCTAGATCAATGGCTTTCTTTCCTTGAACATCTTGACCATATGTGAAAAAGTAAAATTCTTGTAAAGCGTAATGAGTAAGAAAGGTTGGTAACTCATTCAATGGTTGATCTAGTTGCTTCTTGTATAAATTATCCCAACCTTGCATATACTTGTCTGGCAAAACAGTAGGATACTTTTTGTTCATAGACATTTTTGAAATAATGCACTTATAAGGTATCTTGTTTCCACAAAGGTTGAACTAATTTGGTTACGTATAAATAAGTGGCGTAAGATTTAATATACTGTAAAAGCTTATTAGGGAAAGAGTTTAGATTTATGTTAAGGGGAGAAAATAATTGAAAGGTAAAAGAACAGTTTTGATAAATTCTATTATTTTTATTTTTCTAATTTTGCATACAGGATTTGCAGTTGCAAAAAAAACAGATCAAACTAATACTGTGGATAAGGATGATTACTACTATGATTTTGAAGTACCCTATATAATAACAAATGTTACAATTCTGGAAGATGGCTCAATAGATATTTTGTATGAAATGGAGTTAATATGTCAACCAGGAGGGCAACCCATAGATGTGGTAGATATAGGATTTCCAAACAATCATTATAAACTGAAATCAGTAAGAGCATGGTTGGATGAGGTTGAAATTGATAAATCTAGGATAATGAAAAGTGAAGCTATTGAGATTGGAGTTGAAATATGGCTTTATGATGTGGGTTTTATTGATCCGGGAGAAACTGCAAAATTGAAAGTTTTTTGCAATAATCTAGCTATGGTGTACCCTGATGTCAATGAAGGCTTTGCATCTTGCTTGTTTTCACAAACTTGGTTTTATTGGGATTTTACATCAGGAACTACAAATAGAACTGTTAGATTCTTTTTCCCAGACGATTTACCTTCCTTAGATTCAGTGGAAAATAGATGGGCTCCAATATCTGAATTTACTAAATTTCCTTCTCCTTCTTATGGAGATCCTTACGTTGAATTTTCAACATTTGGTTATCCTGATACACCATATGATGTAGGCGTTTCATTACCAGAGGAATATGTGAAAATACATAGTGTTTTCTGGAAACTTACAATTCCACAATACAAAGGTTTTATTTATTTTGGTTTAGCTGTATTAGCATTTGTTATACTCATGTCATTTAGTAAACGTCGATCAGATCGTAAGTATTTACCTCCAACAATCACTACTTTAGGAGGAGGTATTAGAAAAGATTTGATACCTTCAGAAGTAGCAATTTTTATGGAACGACCTTTAACTCAAGTAGCTTCTTTGGTCTTATTTGAGATGATGGAGAAAGAATATATCTCAATTAGACAAAGTTCTCCCTTAAGATTAGATGTAAACATAAACCAAACAAAGATAGAAGCTCTTCCCAAATATCAAGAATTAATAATAAATGGAATAAAAAAGAGAAATCAAGAAGATGAAAGAGTGCTAAGAGGAGCAAAATCTGGGGCTATCGAGCCTGAACCAGTTCATCAAACTGAATTGAAAAAAGCTCTTCAATCACTTATTAAGTCTGTAGGAAGAAAAATTAAGGGCTATTCTTTTAGAAAAACAAGAAAGTACTATGAAGAAATAGTTGATAAAGCTTGGATGGATATGCAAAAATCTAAACCTGAATTGCAAAACGCATTCCTATGGATAATGGTTGATGAAGATTATGAGGGTAGATTAGATCGTCATTATACAAGTTATTACTATCCACATTGGTACGTTACCAATTACTACTTCTATACTGGAAGATCCTTTAGAACAATGCCAAAGGTTAGTAGATCGTCATTCGTAAAAATCCAAGGACATGGAAAAATTACTCAAATTTCTCCAGTTAGAAGTTTAATGGGTGGATTAATACATAAACCTCAAAGTATGCATAAATCGATAAGAGGGGTTACTAGACCTGCTTCTACTAGTAGTGGAAGTAGAGGTTATAGCGGTGGGGGTTGTGCTTGCGCTTGTGCATGCGCCTGCGCATGTGCTGGAGGTGGTAGATGATGGTGTCATCAAAAATGCATCATAGCAGAAATCTAGATACATTTGCAAGATTGCATCTACGAAAAGAAAAGAAAGGAAATGGAATTTTATTAGTAAATGCAACAAGGATTTTTCACTTGAATAAAACTGCAACAGATTTCTTCTCTCGAATAATCGATAACAAAGATGATGAAGAAATAATAAGAGAGATGAAAAGAAAATATAGAGTTGCAGAAGAACAACTTCGAATCGATTTAAAGGAACTTAAGCAATCTGTTGAAAACCTAATGAATAAACCAGATATTGATCCAGTTCAAGATTTATCCCAAGATATTAGTCCTATGCTTGAAACTCCTTTTTCAGCACCACTTCGAATGGATTTAGCATTAACATATAAATGCAATAATAAATGTACTAAATGTTACGTTGAACAAACAAGAGATATTAAAGAATTGACTACAGAAGAGTGGAAAAATGTTTTAGATAAACTCTGGGAAATAGGAATCCCTCATGTAACTTTTACTGGAGGAGAACCAACTTTAAGAGATGATTTACCTAAACTTGTAGAGCATGCTGAAGATTTAGGTATAATTACAGGATTAATTTCTAATGGTAGAAAATTAAAAGACAAGAAACTGGTTGAAGAGCTAGTTACAGCTGGAATTGATCACTTTCAGATTACAATTGAAAGCCATGACTCAAAAATTCATGATGAATTAAATGGTGCAAAAAATGCTTGGAAAGAAACAGTGGAAGGAATAAAGAATATTATTCCAACTCCCGTTTACATTATGACAAATACAACTCTTACTCCTTATAACATAAAAGATATAGAAAAAACTATAGAGTTCCTTGCTTCATTAGGAATTGACCATTTTGCAGCAAATGGAATTATCAAATCAGGTGGAGGAAAGCAAGAAGAATTAGCTCTTTCTATTGATGAACTTGATGGAGTTCTAGATAGAGTAATGAAAAAAGCATCTGAATTAAAAATGGGTTTCTTGTGGTATTCTCCAACAAGATATTGTGATTTTAATCCAATAGATAAAGGATTAGGATTGAAACAATGTTCTGCTTCTCATATAGCAATGGCTATTGAACCTGATGGAATGGTCATTCCGTGTCAGAGTTACTTTGAACCTCTAGGAAATATTTTAGAGACTAAATGGAGAAAAATATGGAACCATAAGACATCAAAATCTCTCAGAAAAATGCAATATCTACCAGATGAATGCTTAGATTGTCCAGAAAGAGAAATATGTGGAGGAGGTTGTCCTCTAAACTATAAAGCTCCAATGAATATATGTCGAGAAGCGTTTTCATGATGTGCAAAATATGAGAATAAAATCAAAAGACATAGATTGGGGGGCAGATGTGGAACAGCAATTCATTCGTCAAGCTAGTTGGACTCGAGCATATAGAAACCAAATTTATAGACAAATTGGTATGATAAAAGCAAGAAATTTACTTGAAGTTGGTTGTGGAACAGGAGTTATTACTAAAGAACTTCAAGAAAAAACTTCAGCTAAAATAACTGCAATTGATTTTGATAAATCGATGATAGATATTGCAAAAGATTATGTGAGTGATGTTCGATTTCTTACTGAGAATGTGGAAGAACTATCTTTCAAAGATAAATCATTTGATTTTGTAGTTTGTCATTATTTTCTATTATGGATTTCAAACCCAGAAAAAGCTCTAAGCGAAATTGCTAGAGTCTGCAAACGAGATGCTACAATTGTTGCTCTTTCAGAACCTGATTATGGGGCATGGATTGAATATCCTGAAATGGGATTAGGAAAATATCACATTGAGTATTTGCAAAAAGAAGGAGCTGATCCTTTTATTGGAAGAAAAATATTATCACTTTTCGAATCAGCAGGATTGGAAACTGAATTATCAGTAGTTGCACAAACGTGGAACCAAAATCTTCTAAAAGAAAATATAGGTGAAGAGTGGAAAAGAGTATTAGAAGCAGAATTAATAACTAAGAAAGAGTTTGATGAAATAATTAAGAAAGAAAATAAACTCATAAAGAAAAATCAAAGGATGATTTTCATTCCAGTTTTTACTGCAATAGGAAGGAAAAAATAAGCATGGTCGGGCCTCCGTGATTTTCAGATTTTTCCAGCTAGAGCGCGTCTAACTGCTTTTGAACACGGGACCGCTCGGTCTCTACCGGCTGACACCTTGATCATTGTTCACAAGGGCGTCAAAGACTACAGCCGAGTGCTCTAAGCCACTGAGCTAAGGCCCGATTATTTTGATGCATTTTTGCATCTAATTTTTGTCGTGGTACTCTGTTCTTAAATTTTTCTTTTCATTCTTTCCTTTATTTTCAGAACTGCTTTACATATTTCACCCTTATTTGAGTAAACTTAAAAATAAGTTTTGATTAAATTATTTGGATTATAATGAGTGAATCACAAGTACAATATTTCAAACTATTGGAAAAGAAATATTCAATAGAAGAAGACATTTACAAAAAGCTTGGAGACATGCAGGATCTTAAGAAAAAAATAGCTGATCAGAATAAGAAAAGAGCAAAGGATGAACGAGAGAGAGAAGAAAGTTTAATCAGTAAAGCTGAGTATGAAGTTGAAGGATTGATTGACAAAGCATTAAAAAGCGAGGTTAAAGCAAAAAAGAAAGAAGCTTCAATTGCAGAAAAAGATTATAAGATTAGAGAACTTGAGCGTCGTATAGTCAAAGTTGAAGATGAACTTAGTAAGCTTGAAAGTGAATTACAAGAAGCTGAAAACGATATCAATGCTCATAAAACAGGGGAACCTGCATATAAAGAACCTGTATATCAAGAAGATCAACCTCCTCTAGAACCAACAGTTTTCGAAGATATTGACGAATAGCCTATCTTCACAATCCATTTTTTTATTTCTTATTATAGCATATATTCTAGAATATTTTGAAAAACACCAACTTTTTTAAATCACTTTTTCATTTTTAAATTCGGTGTAAAATCATGGAAATGTATGGAAGTGCCGATTGGAAAACAGAGAAACATGTTCCTGTAATTGAAGTAGCAGATGTTATCAAGAAAGGTGAAAAAACACCTATCACAGTAAGTGTTGGAAAGGAAATTGCTCATCCAAATAAAACTGAACATTATATATCTTGGATTAAACTCCTATTTTGGCCAGAGGGTGAGAAATATCCTATTGAACTTGGTGTCGTCAATTTCACTGCTCATGGAGAATCAGTAAGAGGTCCAGATACAAGTACAGTTTATACTGAACCACATGCTGTATTTCATCTAAAGACAGAAAAACCAGGTAAACTTATCGCAACAAGCTACTGCAATATTCACGGTTTATGGAAAAATAAAAAAGAAATCAAGGTAGAATAAAATTAACTTTTTTCTTTTTTCTTTATTTTATTGAAAATTCTTCTACAAAATGTTTTTTTAAAATAGATGCTTTTTATAGTTATGAGTAATTTCGAAGAAAAAGAAACAATACCAAGACCTGGTTCAGTTGAATATAAATTCCTATTCGGTACAGAAGAAGAGAAAAAGCGTATTCTTAAAAATTGGAAACGGATGAATAAGCTCTTTACTATCCCTTTTTACAAAATTGGAATAATACCACTAACTCCACTTAAAAAAGTGTTCCTTCTGCTTTACACTAAAGGAAGAAAGACTGGAAAACAAAGAATAACACCGCTTGAGTATAGAAGGAAAGATGGGATAATTCATGTTGTTGCTGGAAGAGGTAGCAAAGCTCATTGGTTTAAGAATCTTATTGCTAACCCAGATAATGTAAAAATCAAAATAGGTTTTAGGAAATTTGATGCTGAATACAAAACTCTGGAAAACATTTCTGACAAAGTAGAGCTTCTACAATGGTACGTTAAAAAATTCCCTCGAGACGCTAAATTTCTTTTTGGGTGGAACCCAAAATTGGATGATCCAGAAAAAACTGACCTTACTCATTTTGCAAGTCTTATAGAGATAATCCAATTTCACCCAAAAACGTGATTTTTTCTTAAATTGATAATAAAGAAAACTTATATCTCTTAAGTATATGATATAAAATTAACTTGAACACATCATCTACATCATATAAAGGTTATAGAGGACAATCACTAGTAATAAATCTTAGTGAGAATACAGTAAAGAAGATTTCTTCTGACAAAGATATGATTGAGAAGTATTTGGGAGGAAGAGGTTGGGCAATCAAATACCTTTTTGACAATTTGAAACAAGGTATAGATCCATTAGAACAAGAAAATATTCTAGTAATAAGCTTAGGACCTTTAACTGGAACATTGGCACCATCAACTGCTAGATATACAATAGCGTCTAAATCTCCTCTAACTGGAGGAATAGGGTATGCAAATGCTGGAGGGCATTTTGCTCCAGAATTAGCATATGCAGGATATGATGCTATTTTTATCCATGGAAAATCAAAGAATCCTGTATATCTATTCATAGAGGATGATCGTGTTGTATTGAAAGATGCAAAGCATCTATGGGGAAAAGATACATGGGAAACTGATGAATTAATTAAAAAAGAATTAGAGAATGAAAATTTTCAGATCTTAAGTATTGGACAGGGAGGTGAGAATCTAGTACGATATTCTGCTATAATGAACAATCTTTCACGAGCTGCAGCGAGAACTGGAGTAGGAGCAGTAATGGGCTCAAAGAATCTAAAAGCAATTGCTGTTAGGGGAACAGGAAGTGTTGAAGTAGCAGAACCTGAAAAATTCAACAAACTAATTGATGTAACACTTGAAAAGATATATGATGATCCTGCATATCCAAGTTTATCATTTTATGGGACACCCTTCCTAGTTGACTTATCATTCATTAGTGGAGGTCTTGCTACTAACAATAATCAAAGAGGGAATTTTGATAAGTATGAAGAAATCTCTGCAGAAACATTCGAAGAAAATTATAAGGTGAAATCAGAAAGCTGCTTCGCTTGCCCAATTCATTGTGGAAAATATTCAAAGATTGAAACAGGAAAATATGCTGGAACTAAAGGAGGGAGTCCAGAATATGAAACAATTGTATGTTTAGGTTCCAAATGTGGAATAGGTAATTTAGAAGCTATATTACATGCAAACGAGCTATGTAATAGATTCGGACTTGATACTATCTCATTGGGAGACACAGTAGCCTTTGCAATGGAAGCATATGAGAAAGGTGCGTTATCATCAGCTGACACTGATGGCATTGAATTAAGCTGGGGAAATGAAGATGCTCTAATCAAACTAATTAAGAAAATAGCATTCAGAGATGGCTTTGGCGATTTATTAGCTGAGGGTGTTAAAAGGGTTTCAGAAAAGATTGGAAAGGGTTCAGAGAAATATGCTCTCCACATTAAAGGGATGGAACCTCCTGCATATGATGTTAGAACTGCAAAAGCATTTGGTTTAGGTTGGGCCACCGCAACAAGAGGTGCTGACCACCTCGCAGCTTTACCCAATTTCGAATTACTCGGGTATGAGCCAGAAAAAGGTCAGAGCTGGTTTGGCTCTGAAAAAACTGTGGATCCATTTGCTTGGGAAGGAAAATCCCGCATGGTAGTTTGGCATGAAAATTTAGGAGCTATTGTAGATTCTGCTGAAATGTGCAAGTATACTTGCTTTTCTGCATATGCCGTCAAAGAAGATGATATGGCCCAATTCATACAATATGCGACTGGAAAGAAAATAACTGGTGAGGATATACTTGAAATTGGAGAACGAATTTTTAATTTGGAGAGGCTTTTTAATCTAAGAGAAGGAATTGGTGCGGAAGAAGATAGGTTGCCTGATCGTTTTACAAAGGAACCATTTACTGAAGGACCAGCAAAAGGACAAATAGTTGAACTAGATAAAATGCTACCTGAGTACTATGCAATCCGCAATTGGGATTATAAAACTGGTTTCCCAAAAGAAGAAAACTTAACGATACTTGGGCTCTTAGATTCAGCTCTGAAATACGATTTAGTTTCTAAAAAGGAGGGATAACATGTCGAGACAACCAGTTAAGCGGATTCAAATTCAGAAAGAAAAATGTAATGGATGTAGGATATGTGAATTACGTTGTTCGTTCCATCATGATTTAGTTTATTCTCCCACAATCTCTAGAATAAATGTTTACAAAGAAGAAATAGAAGGAATAACAATTCCTAAAACTTGTGTGATTTGTGGGAAATGTATAGAATCTTGCCCAGAAGCAGCTATAAGCAAAAATGAAATGACTGGAGCTATAGAAATTAATGAAGAAAAATGTACTGGTTGTCAGG
Source organism: Candidatus Heimdallarchaeota archaeon (assembly GCA_016839945.1). Classification (GTDB taxonomy): domain Archaea; phylum Asgardarchaeota; class Heimdallarchaeia; order Heimdallarchaeales; family Heimdallarchaeaceae; genus UBA460. The sequence continues at coordinate 14,955 of JAEOTE010000025.1, forward strand.
AATGTGTTTTAGCTTGCCCTTATGGAGTGATGAAAATTCATCCAATAAGGAATGTGGCAATGACGTGTGATCTTTGTTCTGGAAATCCTCAATGTGTTAAATACTGTCCAGAGGAAGCTTTGCACTACATGACATCAAAAGATTTCTTAGCTTATAAACAAAAAGAAAAAGAAGACAAAGAATCAGGTAAAATAAAGAAACCTCCAGCTGTTCAATAAGAAATACCTATTAAAACAAAATTAATTTATAAAATTACTATCCTCCTGCTATTGCAGGCATTATGACTACCATATCTCCTTCTTTTAGTTCTGTTTGAAAACCATTTAGAATATGTATGTTTCTTCCATTTACTAAAATTCTGTATATTTTTCTAAACTTACCTTCTTCGTCATACAATTCTTGTTTTAATGCAGTGCCATATTTGTCTATTAGTTGTTCTAATAGATTTTCAATACTATTTGTTTCCATTGAGAATAACTTTTCCCCTATAATATGCTTAATGTTCGAGAATGTAAGCACTCTGACACTTGCCATTATCTTCTCATTGACTTAGATATTCATATATATTCTGTTAATTTTAAAAATCAAAAATAAATTTATTGGAAAAATTCTAGAATTTACTCGGAAAAATCATTTTAGATAATTCATCTAACATTGTTCTAGATGCTGGAGTTATGGTTTTTGATGTTTTAAGAACACTATTCAGATCATTCCATACTGATGTTGAAGTACTTATTATTTTAGTAAAAGCTTCTAATTTCTGTAGAGCAGAATAACTTTGACCTTTTATGACATAACTGAAAAGAAACTTCTGTTTTGGTTTGAGGAGCAAGGTGTACTCCTGATGTTTTATTCTTTCTATAGATCCTTCAGAAGAGAATGTTTCTCTACTGAATGAAATAATAGCTGCTAAGAAACCTCCTATTAGTATTCCATCAAGTTCACTCCCTTCCAAATAATTCTTAGTGAATAGAGGGGTTCCACTTTCTGCTAATATTAAAAGCATAATTGGTTCTTCATTAGTAATTTCAGGAATGTCCACTTCTCTTCTTTTCATCTGTTTTATAACAAGTTCTCCTAATTGAGCAAACTCTAAACGGTCTTTAAGACTTGCATTTTTTGAAATTAACTCCTCCCATTCACTCAATTGGTTTAGAAGTTCATCATGATCACTAGATATATTCATCGCAAGTCTTCGTAATCCTTTCTTTTCTGCAATAGATTGTGCATTAGAAAGCAATTCTCTAGCCTTGTTCAAGTCTAAATCTATTAGAGCTAATTGACTCTTAAACCAGTTTATTTTAGCAAGCAAATCATAGGATTGTTGTTGTTTTGCTATTTCATCCAAACTACTTACTATTGGTTTAACTATCTCTAGTACCTCTTTTTCTCCTGTAATTTTTAATTCTTCCAGAAGTAATTCACACAAATTTAGTAATGATAGAACTGTAAGAGAATGATCAACGATTTCTTCTTCAATTATTTCACGAAGTAATTCCTGGGCTTGAACTTTATCTCTCATTCTATTACTAGTCTTTAGTATCATTGCTTCTGCTAATCTATATACCTGAAAAGTTATTTTATCTGTATCTAAACTGTTTATTTGTTTTAGCCGATTAAAATATCTCTCTGCTCTTCTATTCTCTTTTGCGTCAAGTGATACAGAAATTAAATAATAAAGATTTAGTGCAATTTCTTGTTTATTTCCAATTTCCTCTCTAAGATTAAGAGCCTTTTTGAAATAATAAACTGCTGTATCAAAATCTCCTTTTTGTTGATAAATCTCTCCAATATTGCATAGTGATAATGAAATGAATTGGTTATTCTCAAATTCTTCCCAGTAGCTTAAACTCTTTTTATAATTTTCTAATGCTTTTTCCAACTCCCCTTGTAATCGATAGACATTACCTATGTTATTTAGTGAAGTTGCTATATCATCTTTGTTTCCAATTTCATAACAAAGTTTGGAACTATTTTCATAATATTCTAGCGCTTTGTGTAATTCTCCCTTTGTTTTGAACAAGACCCCCAAGTTATTCATAATTGTACTTATTTCTTTCTTATCTCCAATTCTTTTCCATAAATCCAAACTTCTTTTGTACAGCTTCTGTGCCTTACCTAATTCTCCTTTTGAATGATAAACAACTCCTTGTAATCGCAAAACAATGGCTTCTTTATATTTCAAGTTAGATTTTTTTTGTTGTTTTAATTTTGCAAAAAACTTATCATTGTCTGATATGACACTTAAAGATTTGTCAAACTCTCCTAGTCGCCAGAAAGAATGTGCAATTTCAATAACTGCATCAGTTCCTAAAAGATGATTTTTTCTGCTACGACACTCTTTTAATGCTACTTCAGCAAGTCCAAGAGCTTTCTCATATTTACCTAGTTTGTTAAGTATGCTGCTTTTCAGAATTTTGCAGTTCAATTGCTCTTTAGTACTTAACTTCTTTCCTTTTTCGATAGTTCCCACTACTTGAAGTGCTTTGTTGTATTTGCCTTCAAGAACCAATTGTTCAGCTCTTTCAAGCTCTTGGGAACTTAAGGAAGACAACAGTTTGACCCCAATATAAAAAATATCAAAATAATATTAATAACATTCCGTCAGAGGTAAGTTTCAAAAAATTAAGAATTCATGATTTACAGTCATTCCAGATTACAGAGTCTTTTGCTTAGTTCCCATAATTCTTGTTGAAATTCTTTATTCTGAGATATTCCATTAGTTTCTGTTTGTTTTTTATTGACAAAATGTCTCCCACTTATTCCCTCAACTTCTGGTGAAGAAGCAAGATATATGGGTGTTTCTGATCCTTTTTCAGGTGTTTTAGCAAAAATTCCAAACAGAGGATAAAATATCTTGTACATTTTATTATTCAATCCTATGTTGGTTTTGGTAAAACCTGGATGAGTAGAATTTATAGTTACATCAGTTCCCTTTAATCTCTCAGATAGAAAATTTGAGATCATTATTCCATATAATTTTGATTCTGCGTAAGCAATAAAACCTCTGAATTTCCTTTTCTCGAAGTTATAATCTTGTAAATTCTTTCTTGCTTGCTTATATATATCCGAAGAAATAATAACAATTCTTGAAGGAGAGCTATCTTTGATCACTTCAAGAAGTAAGTTTAGTAGTAGAAAAGAACCAAGATAATTTACTGCAAACATGGATTCTATTCCATCTTCTGTTCTCTGAAGATTGAGGTTAAAAATGCCGTGGTTAATAATGAGAACATCCAATCTTTTGTACATCGATTTGTAGTTTTCTGCAAATTTATTTATGGATTTTCTGGAAACAAAGTCGCAAATCATTAGATCAATTGAGTTATTGCCTGTAACTTTTTTGATCTCTTCAAGTGCTTTCTTTCCTTTTTCTTTATTCCGGCAAACCATTACAACATGAGCATTCATTTCTGCTAGTTTATGTGAAGTAGCTTTTCCTATACCTGAATTTGCACCAGTAATAACACAAATTTTCCCTTGCATGGTAATAGACCTCATATGATATAATTTTCTTATACTTTAACTAATTTTCGTAGGATTTGTAGATTATATATTATTTTATAATTTAGTATGTAGGAAATTTCTCGCGTAGTTTAGACATTGCTTCATTAATGGGAAAATCCTTCAATTCCTTAGCAGCATCGTAATGGTCAACACAAAACCATTCAGCATATGGAGGATGTCCTACTAATCCTTCCTTTCGCATAGCACTCTCCCATTTTTCATCACTTTTTCTTTTCTTAAAATAAATTAGTCCACCTTCATCTGAGTCCAAGAATTCTTTATAACAGATAGCACATATTGGTGGTTTCATGCTTTTTCATTAGTTCTTATTTATTATAAAAGTCTATGGAACAATGCATCTATTCTAATCGCGAAATTCTTCTTATTAATGTCATTGTTTCAGTTGCCATCAATCTATTGTTTGAATCTTCATCACTTCTGGCAATTTCACCAAGTGGTTCTATTGCTCTTGCATCCTTGAGTTCAGCGAGATTACTTATAGCTTGATATCTAACTTTTGCATTTCTATCTTCTAACGCTTTTAGATTTATATCAAAAAGCTTGACATCCTCTATTTCTGCCTTTTTAATGATTTTATTTAATTCATTAAGAGCTTGATATCTTATCTCCCAATCCTTGTCATTGGAAGCCTTTTCTAGATGTGGAACAGGATTACCTTCAACACGTGATGTAAGGAATTCTACAACTACTTCTCTTACTAATTTATTATAATCCAGAACATATCCAGCGACAAGAGATGTGGGTACCTTAACTTGGAAATTTAATAGGGTACTCTTAGCTTCTTCTCTTACTGACTCAGTATCATCTCTTAATGATTCAAATAATGGTTCGATAATGCTAGGACTTGTAAAATCCTTCAACGCTTTTGCTGAAGAATATCGTACTTGTGGATGACTGTCTCTTAAAGATGCTATAATAAAATTCACTGTTTCTGGATTATTTTGTTTTCCAAAAGATTCTATAGCTGAATTCCTAACTTCCCAAGAACTGTCTTCTAGAGCATGTGTTAGTGCTATAAGTGCTTGTCTGTCGTTTATGTCACCCAATATATCAGCGGCATAGCTACGAACATCTTTGTCATTATCTTGCAATGATTTGATGATTATATCTAAAGCTTCTTGATTATCCTTAAATGGAATAAGTTTTTCCAAAGCTAGCTGACGAAGAGCGGGGTCCTCATTACTTAACATTTTAACAATTTCAGATATCTCTTCATTTACCATTTGATAATCTTCCGTAAATTTTCTGATTTCTATTAAAGTTTATCGTCTGTTAATTTAAAAATAGTGAAATCAGTTAAAATATCCATTTCTTTGAAATAGTAGTAAAATCAAACAAAGCAATTACAAAATCTTAAATAACTTGCGTCTCTCTCTAATTACATTTAGCATTAGCAATGCTACAACAATCACAATACTGGTAACTATGTTAACAACACGGCAGAAAATATCTTATGGGATTTGTAGATTAGGGACTTCACTTCTTCTAAATGTAGTTACAGTGTTTACTTTTTGGGCATACAAAGATATGTTTGAAATACCCGCAGAATTGAGCGGAATTGGAAATGCTATAGGTAAAATAGCTATTGCAATCTCAGGTTTCGTTTTTGGATATTTATCAGATGTTATTGATCCATCTAAAAGAAAACTGGGCAGAAGAAAATTTTTCATCTGGACCGGAGCTCCACTTTTAGCAATCTCATTTATTATGTTATTTACTCCCCATCTTTTTATCCCAGTAGAACAACAAACAATGAGATTTGTTTGGTTAATAATCTGGAATTCGATGTTTCATTTGTTTTACGGTTATTTATTAATGCCTTACCAAGCTTGGTATGTTGAAATAACAAATGATGATGAAAGGATAGGTGTTTCAGCTATTCAGAATGTATCAAATTTATCTGCAAGTTTGATTGGCGCTGGTTATATCCTTTTTATATCAGATTATTATGGTGAGACAACGAAAATTGAGGGGACTTCGGGAATTTGGTTGCTAGTTTTTGCTATCGTGTTCGCAATAGTTGAAGTCGCGTTGTTTTTACCTGCACTTCTAACTATAAAGGAAAAGCCGATTAAGTTTGTAAAAAGGAATATCTGGAAAGAAGTCAAAGTTACGTTAAAAAATCGTAATTATGTAATTTATATGATTAGTTTTAGTATTATGTGGGTAGGTGTGATATACGTTACGGCTCTGCTACTGGATTTTATCCACATAATCTTAGAATTTGATACGAATGCAGAAACGCTTCCTTTTGCTGCTGCTCTTTTTGTCTCAACAATACTAGCATATGCGTTCTGGACGCCAGTTGGTAATAAAATAGGAAAGAAAAAAGCTCTTGCTATATCATATGTCGTTTTAATCATCTGGATCCCACTTACTCCATTGATCGGAAAAATTACCTTTCTTCCTTTAGCTGTTCAAGGTTACATCTTCGGTATTGTAGCAGTATTTTTTATTGCTCCATCATTTCTATTACCATACGCCATAATAGGTGATATAGCAGATAAAGACGAAAGAGATACTTCTCTAAATAGAGCTGGACTTTATACTGGATTTAAGAACATCCCGATAAACATAGGACAAGCGATTGGATATATCATGGCTGGATTTTTGAGTGCATTACCTGATAATTTTGGTTTAACTTGGTTAGGTCCTATTTCTGTAGTTTTTCTTGTAGCAGGTTTACCAATTTTCCTTTTAGGAAATTATGATCCGTTTATGAAGAAGGTTGAAGTATCGAAAAATGAAGAAATTTTGGAAAATAAAAATAATTAGTAGTTAAAGATACCATTCATGGCTGCTTGAGTTAGCTGCTCAATTCTTGAAGTTTCTTTAGCTACTCTTAAGGCTGTTTCTAGTTCTTTTGCTTGTTTTTGTGTTTTTACTTTGTATGACATTTTTTCTCACTATCTATAACATAAAAATCGTATTTATTAAGCGTTTTTTTAATTAATTATATAAAACGTTAAACTTTTGTTGAGGATGAAGCAGTGTAATGATTAAAGCTAGAAAACTCTTAGTGAATAGCTTTAACCAATGGGTTAAAGCTTGCATACTTGAGAGAAAAATATATAGGTTTCGGATATTTTTCTATCTCATGGTTGGATATACTCTACTCTCTTGGAATGTAAATGGTATTAGAGCAATGTCAAAAAAGGTGATTTATCAGAGAGTTAAGTTCAACACATGGTTAAATAGAACCTCTCCTGATATGCTTTGCATTCAAGAAACTAAAGCTCATCCTGATCAACTAACATCTAAATTACTAAATCCTCAAGGATACAAGAGCTATTGGAATTCAGCTGAAAAAAAAGGTTATAGCGGTGTGGCAACATATTCTAAAATCACACCATTAAGAGTTAATTATAAAATTGGTGAAGAGAAATTTGATAGAGAAGGAAGAATAATTGAAACGGAATATCCAGAATTTGTTCTTTTCAATGTATATTTTCCTAATGGTAAACTAAATGAAGAAAGGTTAAAATACAAACTAGAATTTTACGATTATTTCCTAGGATATATAGAAAAAGTAAGAGAGGAAGGAAAATCAATTGTTGTTTGTGGAGATGTTAACACAGCTCATACAGAAATTGATCTTACTCATCCAAAGAGTAACGAAAATGTTTCAGGGTTTCTACCGATAGAAAGAAAATGGATTGATAAGTTACTTTCCTTAGGTTATGTAGACACTTTTCGTCATTTCAATAAAGAACCTAAACACTATACTTGGTGGTCGGTAAGGAACATTGTTAAAGGTGTTACTGCTAGGGAAAGGAATGTTGGATGGAGAATAGATTATTTCTTTGTTACAGAAGATATTATCGAAAACGTTAGAGAGTCATATATGCTTCCTGAAGTGATTGGATCAGATCATTGTCCTTTAGTCCTTAAATTAGATTTTTAGCAATAAATTATTGAAACAAGAAAGGTTTATTATTCTAAAAATAAATTTCTAGTATTATGTATATGGTAAAATCTGGTAAATTTAAAGATTTAATGGCTACACCTTTTAGAGATTGGTTTATTAAGGAAGAAAATATTCAAAGATTAAAAAATGCTCTTCCAGAAGGAATGAAATACGTTGATACCTATGTTACTATCATGAATACTGGTGAATATGATTATGAAATCTGGTTCGAGTTAGATAACTGGGAGGTTATAGATGTGCTTCGAAACCACGATCCATGGTGGGAATTTTATGAGCAAAAAATGAAGGAAATAGGTTTATTTGATAAACAAAGACCAGACAATAAATTCCTTCGTAAATTATCAGATGTTTTAATATCTGAGCCAGATCCATCAGAAGACTAGAGTAATTAATAAAACGCTCCCAATGATTTTCAAAATCAACAAGAAGTAATCTCAAATAAATCTGGAATTTGATTACATGTATTAGATATAAATATAAATAGAGTTCAATATACCTGCAAATATATGTTTGAAATTTTAGAATTAGAAGATATAGACGAGAAGATTTTTTGGGATTATGTTCTCAGTGATGTTCCAAGATATTTCTTTTTCATTCTAGATTTAAAACAATATCCTGAAAGCTGTCGGTTCTTTCTTGCAATTGAGAATGACATCATAGTAGGTTTATGCCTCATTTGGAAAAATCATGTTGCTCAAATTCGAGGTCAAAATGAAAAAATAATAAAAGCTCTAATAGAAGTAATCCCTAAAGATATTCCAATTGACGAGATTAGTGTTGAGTATAAGTACAAAGAACTACTGCATTCCCTGTTTCCTAAACCAAAGAATAAGTTTTCATTACACAGGATGGTACTGCAAAAAGAAAAAATGATTCCTCGATTCCCATTAAACAAACCTTTTACTGAGAGGATATTAACTAAAGAAGATGCACCAAAGATTGTCAAGCTAATGAAAAAGGCTGATTCTTTTTATTGGAGTAAAATAACTGTTGATGATTTAACTTTTGATGAAAATCAGAATTATTACAGTCTCTTTGATGATAACAAATTAATCTGTTTCACTTTAGCATGGATTGATGAGACAGCTGCAATTATCTCAACTGCAGCAACACTTCCAAAATATCAAAACAAGGGACTTGCTACATATTTAGTTAATGAAACAATACACAAAATGATGGAGCATACAGAAATTGCAATTATACATGTGATTACTGAAAACAAGCCTGCGATAAGAGTATATTCCAAAATAGGATATGAAATATATTCGACTTATGAAATTATAGAATTAAATAAAAGTCCAATGAAATCCTGATTCTCTTTATAATTTTATTCTTTAACTATCAGATTTTTTTCTAGTTTTGATAATTAGAAATTCCGCGAAAATATCGTTATCTAAATACGCTTTACTAGGAAATCTCTCTACTAGTTCTTCTGAAGCTCTTGGCTCACTCATCTCTATTATTTCTAGGTTATTTTTTACAAGTTCGTTAACATATGAACTAATTGGTCTTTGAAAACAAACACTTGGGAATCCCTCCCAGTAGGTGATAAGTACTGGTCTCTCATCAAAATAATTCTGTAATATTCTTATTCTATCCTCATTTCTTTTACTACCTTTTGGGATTCGTAATGTTGTTGCTGCAGGAAATGAAAATGCTGGATGGGTTATACTGAAAACAAAAATCCCATTATCTTTTAGAACATGTGCAATATTTTTGAGTGTAACCTTAAAATCAGCAATATCCATCAATGCCATATTACATACAACTTTGTCAAAATAACCTCTTTCAAATTCATAATGAAGTTCTTCAGCATTTAGTTTCAATAATCTAATTCCCAATTTATCCTTCTTTTCTCTTTCAATTGCTCTGTCAATCATGTTTGAAATATCTATACCAGTTACTTTTGCTCCAAGTTTAGCTAAGTATCTAACAACAGTGCCTTCACCACAAGCAACATCTAGAATTTCTTCATCCTTTTTTGCATTAAGTAAACGATATACATCTGGTAAGATTAAATGTGTGTGGTGATATTCTTTTTCATCTTCTTCTGGTGATATCCATTTAGATGCTAATGCATCCCAAGTGCTTTTTGGGGTGTATTCATCAAGGGTTTCGAGTCTCTTATGTCTAACTGAATCTCCTGTTGAAAGGATTCTCTCTGAACCCCAAGCTTTATGAGGAAATTTTTGAGCTTCTAGCTCCTCTTTGTAGATAGGCATCCAGACAACCACATTTTCTTTTGGTTTAAGGTCACCTATTTGGAAAGGATGAGTGCCATCATATTCTGCAAAATCTAAAGCGGGATTGAGTTTACCACATTTATGACAAGGAATGGAATAGTAATAATCATAACATAGGAATTCTTCTCGTACCATTTTTTCTTCTGCACAACTTTTGCAAGTAAAGTCTTTGCACGAAGAACACCAAGCTATTCCATTAAAGTGAACACTTGACTCACATTTACTACAATTATATTCCCAATGTAAGTGACATCTAGGAGTAAAATCATCTCTATCATGTATGGCGTTATTGATAGGATAGTCTGTTGCAATTTTATTGTATTCAAAACAGTAAAAACAAGGTTGAAATCCTTGAAGGTCCATAGATTACTTTATTACAATACATTAAAAAAATGACGGAAGATGTTTTTATGTTTAATCTTTAATTCGAGATTTAATATAAATTGTTGAGATAACCATAACAATAATTGATGTTACTAAAAGAAATCCTGAAGTTGGATGAAGTGTCCATAAAGATTCATAAGCATACTCAACAAATACCCAATAATCTTCGATAACTGTTTCTTCCCAAGACCAAACATAACTTTTACCATTAGTAAAATTAAAGATAGAGAATTTTAAATTATCATAAAGATCGGTGTTATTGTAGAAATACTTTGGTTGTTCTCCGTAAATTCTAAATTCAACAGTTTCTGTTGTTACTCCATTCCATGCTCTGGCTGTTCCTACATCATATGTTATCATAATGGTGTCAAAGATATTTGTATCTTTATTAGCAATGGTGTCTGAAAATTTGTTTATTTCTGAACTGAAAGTATAACGAATAGAAGTGTTCGAATAACTTGAAATATTTGCAACACATATGGCATATTTTCTGCCATACAAGGATGGAGGTTCATATTTACTAAGGAAAAGTTGAGTAATATTAAATTCCTTTTCCATTCCTTCAATTTCTATTTTCAGTGTTTTTTCTATATCGTAATATGAATAAAATGGAGCTGCAATTGTAACTACTTGAGTTTCCCCTGGATTATAGATTGTATAATTACCATCAAAAGATATCATGAAATCTCCTTCTTCTTTAAAAGTCTCATTGATATTCATCAATACATTAGCTTCTATCATTTGCAGATTAGTTTCAGTATCAGTAAAAATACCTCCAATAGCTTCTTCCATTACAATCAAAGGATTAGACTGGATGTTTAGATTATCTAATTTCATAGGAACAAAGAAAAGCAAAAGAATCATTATTAGAGGAATGATACTCTTAGTTTTCCGATTAAAGAAGTAAATCATCTAAAAAAATGTTAAAACATAAACAAAGATAAATTTTTTGAATTAACAGAATATTCACATAAATTCGAATTGTGATTATTACATTTTTTTCCCTTTTCTGATTTTTATGACTTTAATAATTATAAAAACTATACATGCTAAAAATGCAGCAGATCCAAGAGTTACACCTATAATGAATTGATTTAAAGGTGAAATTCTTCTTTGATAAAAAGGGAAATGACACGTAATTCTGTCCTCCTCTATTCTTTCATTTTTCCATGACCAAGAATATTTAAAACCATTTTCTACTTCCTTAATGGTGGGTTCTATTTCATACCAGTCAGTTTCATTTCTTCCTGTACATCTAAGAGTAGTAGGTTGTTGTCCATAAGCTGCAATTGTTACGGTTTCAGTAATGTTTCCCGACCATGCTCTTGCTGTACCTATGTCGTAGTGTAAAAAAGCTAATCCATAAACTATGTTTCCCACTTTCCAGAACAATTTGTAATCAAATGAATAATGAAGAGTCGTACTTGTGTTTGAAACAAATGTCAGATTTGATACATAAACGTCTCTCTCTATTGGGTCACTTAAATATTCATACCATGGACTATCTTCATAATATTCAATAGTCATAATTTCATATTCAATTTCTGTACCATTAGCAAGAACTCTAAAATTATTGAAATCAAACGAAGCCCAATGTACAAAAGGTGCACCAACTAGAGTAGTAGTTGTTTCATTTGGATTAAATATAGTGTAATTAGCATTAAACCTTATTTGGTATTCTTTAAGATTATCAGTACTTGATACTTCAAAAAGAACTTGAGCTTCTGGCATCATAAGATTTGTATTGTTTTTTGGAATAATCATACCAAACTCATCTTCATCAACATTAATCTCATTTGCATTTACTTCATGAATTCCTATCGGAAGATAAACAGTTCCAACAAGTATCAGTATTGCACTTATAATACTAGTTGCTTTAGTTTTTAGCAAAGAACATTACCCAAATGTAATATTCAATTATCCATTTATTTCTTTCTTAATAGAACTAATTGTTGTTTTTCATTATATTGCAAAGGAGGAGACCTTTTTGGATGGGACACCTTGTTAAAATGACATACCTAACCGGCAGTGGAAATTAGTAACGCTTCCACTGGAGAAAATTTATGAATTTTCGATCTCTTCTCCAGTAATTTCTTCAATTTCTTTAATCCCTACTCCAACAATACCATATTCTGCAACCCATCGAGTAATAGTTTCTCTTAACTCATGTATTCCATCCATACTTAAACAAGAGGTTTCAATTGACATAATCCTTTCTTCTTTAACTGGAAGTTCATGATCCTTGACGAAAGCTTTGATGTAATCCATTGCACTAATTATTACCTTTTCATCTGGTTGAAGCAAATCAGTCTTATTAGGAACTAGAATAATCAGTGTTTTTTCATATATCCAATCTTTGACATAAGCAAATTTTAACCACATCTCCAAAGATTCTAGTGTTCTATGATTTGTTACATCAAAGATAAGTAAAAGAACAGACACTTTTATCATAGCTGGAAAACAATCGAAGATATCCAATATTTCTTCAAAAGTTGTAACATGAGGGTTGTCTTTTTGTCTTTGTCCTGGAAAGATATAGATTTGTGGTGTAGAAGTTACTACCTTATCTCCTACTAGAATTTTATCTGTCAGAAATTCCATTTCTATGTTGTAGGATTTTTTAGTTTTAAGTAAAACATCATTATGTTCAACTGAAGTAATGTGCGGATTGATTAATAATCTAGACAAAACAGATTTCCCAGTTAATCCATCACCTAAAGGTATTATGCTACCAGTTGCATAATTCTTCATTTCACTAGTCATTTATATCTGTCCGTCTATTATACACTACAATAACACTCTTTTCCAAACTGAACACTTAAAGAATGTTCTTATGTTACAATATGAAAAAGGGAATAAAATTCTTTTTAAAGTATCAATCCACATAAAAGATTGTAATCTTTTTTGATTTATTGTATTTCTACTTTATAGTCCAAGAAGTTTCATAGTTGTGGAGAAATCTTTAAAGCAACTTCTAAACAAAGAGAGTTAACTATATTTGGTGAATTATTAATGTATGACCAGTTTAGAGAAATAGGCCCTCATTTTGAACTATCAGATACACATAAAATGGTAAAACAAAGTGTAAGGGAATTTGCAGAAGCAGAAATAGCACCATATGTAAAAGAATGGGATCAAGCTCATCAATTCCATAAACCTATACTTAAGAAAATGGCAGAACAAGGTTTACTTGGAATTAGTATTCCTGTTAAGTATGGTGGTGGAGGATTAGATTATATCTCACTTGCAATAGCATGTGAAGAATTAGAAAGAATTGATACAGCTTTTAGAGTTATACTATCAGTACACAATGGTTTGACAACGTTGACAATTTTTCAATGGGGAACTCCTGAACAGAAGAAACAATATCTCCCCTCACTCGCATCGGGAGAAGTAATGAGTACTTATGGACTAACAGAACCAGCAGCTGGAAGTGACCCAGCAGGATTAAAAGCTACATGCAAACTTGAAGGAGATGAATGGATCATTAATGGAGAAAAAATGTGGATTAGTTACACAGAATCCTCTGATTTATTCCTTATTTTTGCATATGAAGTAGATGTTCGACATAAAGGAATGAGAGCATTTATTGTTGAGAGAGATTTTGGTGGAATTACTACAGGTAATCTTGAACATAAAATGGGAATAAAAGCTGGAGAAACTGGATGGATTCATCTAGATAATACTCCTGTACCTAAAGAGAACCTACTTGGTTTGCCTGATGAAGGATTTAAAGTTGCTATGGGTGCTCTTGATTGGGGTAGGTACACTGTAGCAGGTGGAGCTGTTGGGGGAGCTAAAGCATCTCTAGAAGCTGCAGTTGAATATGCAAATGAAAGGGAAACTTTTGGAAAAAAAATAAGCCATCATCAATTCATTCAAGGTATGATAGCTGAATGTGTTTCTGACATAGAAGCAGCAGAGCTCATAACTTGGAAAGCTGGTTGGGCAAAAAATCAAGGAAAAATTAATACACGTGAAACAGCTTTAGCAAAATGGTATGCAACTAATGCAGCTGTCAGATGCGCAGACAGAGCTATTCAAATTCATGGAGCTTATGGTTTTAGCGATGACTATCCTGTAGCTAGATATTATCGAAATGTTAGAGGAGCTACTATCTATGAAGGAAGTAATGAAATACAAAAGATAATCCAAGCTCGTTATGAACTTGGTTTTTATGAAGATAAGCCTTTAAGATGCATGCCTCCTGCTTATGATCCTGAAGAATGGGCAAAAGAAGATACAGATAAGTTCTGATATCTTTTCTTCTCTTCTCAATTTTTTCTGCTAAATCTTTTTAATAATAAACTTAAACTGTTTCTTATGAAATTTGATTATTCATATGATTTAGTTATAGTAGGCTCAGGTGGAGGAGGGATGACTGCCTCTCTTGTTGCTAAACAAGCTGGATTGGATGTATTATTAATAGAAAAGACAGAATACTATGGTGGATCAACAGCTCTTTCTGGTGGAGGGATGTGGGTTCCAAATAATTTCTTACTAGAGAAAGCAGGTGTAGAAGATTCCTATGAAAAAGCTAAGGAATATTTGAGCAACACAGTGGGAGATAGAGTCCCCACAGAAAACCAAGAAGCCTTTCTAAAAGAAGCACCAGAAATGATTGGATGGTTAAGAAATAACGCAAATATGAAATTCTTATATGTTCATGGATATTCTGATTATCACCCTGATAGACCAGGGGGATTAGCTGCTGGTAGAGGACTAGAATCAAAACCATTTAATGGTCGTAAATTAAAAAACGACTTTCAATATTTGCGTCCTCCATCAATTGAAGCACCTTTCGGTATTGCTTTCACAATTTCTGAATATCATGATTTGGGGATGATAACATCAACCTGGAGGGGAAAATACGTTGCACTCAAAACTGGAATTAAAACAATATTTAACTTAATATTTGGTATTAAATACTTAACTTTAGGTCGAGCTCTAATTGCTAGACTCCGTTATGCAATGAAGAAACATAATATCCCTTTATGGTTGGAAGTTCCTTTCAAGGAATTAATTGTAGAGAATAAAAAAATAGTAGGTGTAATAGCTGAAAAAGAAAATAAGGAAATTCGAATTGAAGCTAAAAAAGGAGTTCTACTAGCAGCAGGAGGATTTCCTTTCAACTTGGAAATGAGAAAAGAGTATCAACCACAACCAACCTCTATTGAATGGTCTTCAGCATGTCCTGGAAATACTGGTGATGCAATTTTAGCAGGTATTAAGATTGGTGCTGATATTGATTTGATGGATGATGCTTGGTGGGGTCCTTCTTCATTACCTCCAGAAGAACCTGTCTTCTTTCACGTTGGAGAAAGAGGTTATCCAGGAGGAATTATGGTTAATAAAGATGGAAAACGTTTTACAAATGAAGCTGCTAGCTATGTTGTTGTAGTTCACGAAATATATGAAAAACATTCTGAAGAAAATCCCCACATCCCTTGCTATTTCATATTTGATCAGAGATTTAAGAACAAATATATGTTCGGTATAGCCTTTCCTAGAATGAAATTTCCACAGAAATATTATGATACTAGCTATATGAATAAAGCTGAAACTATAGCTCAACTTGCAAAAAAAATTGGTGTAAATGCAAAGAAACTGGAAGAAACCATTAATCAATATAATGAGTTTGCATTAAATGGAAAGGATCTAGATTTTGGTAAAGGAGATAATGCTTATGATAATTTCTACGGTGATCCTAAGGTTAAACCAAATCCGAATTTAGCTCCACTAAAAAAACCTCCTTATTATGCTGTTGAATTTTATCCTGGTGACTTAGGAACTAAGGGTGGACTTGTAACTAATGAATATGCACAAGTTTTAAGGAAAAACGGTAGTATTATAGATGGCTTATACGCTACTGGAAATACTATGGCTTCTGTTATGGGTAACACGTATCCTGGACCAGGTTCACCAGTATGTTCAACAATGACATTTGGATATGTTGCTGCAAAGCATATAATTGAAAAGAAACAAAAATAAATTAGAAAGAGAAATCAAGAAAATCTCTTATCTATTTCTTTTATAACATCCTTCATTATTTCATTTACTTCATCTGCTAATATGCTTACTTCTTTACTTTTTACAATACTCATAGCTTCTTTTGGTTTCATTGCAGAAACCACAATATTGTTTTTTTCATTTTCATAGATAATAACATTACAAGGCAAGAGCGCACCCATTTCGGGAACTAGTACGATAGCTTTATGAGCAAAGGGTGGGTTGCATGCACCAAGAATTTTGTATGGACGAATTTCAGCATCGATTTTCTTTTTCAACGTTTCTTTTGCATCTATTTCAGTTAAAATCCCAAAACCATGATCTGCTAAAATTTCTCTAGTAGCTTCTTCAACTTCTTTGAATCTATCAGCATCAATTTCCAATTCAGTAGAAATCACAATAGACATAATTATCCACTAGATTAATAACAAATAAATCTTTACCTCTACAAGATTTTTATTCTAAAGCTTCTGGAACTTTTTTCTTAACATATTCCATGGGTTATATAGCTTCTTCTCTCATCCTTTTTCTATAGTACTTTCATTCTTCATTTTAGCTGAGGTTTTTATTAAGTCGAAGAAGGGATCATAATTTCCTATAATAATTGTAGGTATTGAAAGTAAGAAGAAAACTGCAACAATTGGTCCCAACCATTGCAATCCCCAATAAGAAGCACCTGGTTCAGGATTATAAATGAGTGGAACTAGTAGATAAGCAGTGGCTTGAAAAATGTTAAGTGGAATTGAATTAAATCCTGTATACATTCCAGCACGAGATTCTTTAGTGATTCTTTCATCTTCATCTGCTAGATCTCCTATAATTGCATTAGGGAATAGATATGTTGTTGATAAGCCAAAACCAAGTAGTAAACCAAATACCCATGTTTCAACATAGTCAGGGATCACAGGTATTTTACCTAAGACTAGAGTCAGCGGTAGAATTAGTATTAGACACCCATAGCTAATTAACAGTCCAATTCTTTTTCCTATTCTTTTAGACATTTTCTCCCAGAATATGAAACTTAACATAGTTGTACCAAACATAGCTACAGCAAATATAGCAAAATCCCTCATACCCGTAAGACCTAGGAAACTTATAAGATCAAATGTAAGAGCCGTTAGTATTGTCAAACCCATAGAGTAAATTCCTTGAGTTATAAACCAAAGAACATAATTTTTGTTTGTTAAAACTACTTTGAATTCTCTTAGAATATCTCTTTCCTTTCTTTCAACAGGTTCTTCTTTTACGCTTAATAATACTGGAAGGAATGCCAGAACTTCGATAAGCGCAAAAATAATTACTGCTACTAAAAGAATAATACCTAAACGTCCTAAAATAGCCGTGGGACCAACATTTTTTATTTCTTCATCAAGCATTCCTGTAAAAATAAAAGCAAAGGCTAATCCCCCAATTGTAGCAAATAGATTAGTAGTGTTTTGAATAGCTGACATACCTACCCTATCGTCCTCTGTAGTTACTTCAGGCATCCAAGCTTGATAAGGAGTAGTTAAATATCCATAAAAAAGGTTAAACAATGCATACCAAACTAGAAGCCAAATAAAAACTAGAATTTCCTTATCTAGAGGAATGAAATAATGAGGGATGAATAACATTACAAAGGATACTGCTAGAATTGGAGCACCTGTCCAAACAAAAAACTTCCTTCTCCCCCATTTAGGATTTTTAATTATATCAGAGAGATAACCAAAGATGAATCCTGAGAACGCTATTACAATTTTACCTACTGCGTTTCCAATTGCATTAAGTGTATAATCTAGTTGAAAAGCTGAACCATAAACGTAGACTGTAGCAATTGTAACTACTTGCATGAATATAGCTGTTCCAAATTTCCCAACACCAAAAAATATCCTTTGACGACGAGTGAGTTTATGCATACTATCACATAACTGTAATCGTTTTATAACTGGATAAAAGAAAAATGCAATTATAAAAAAATTACGGGAAAAATGAGGAAATGGTTTTATCTCATTTTGTCCTCATAATAATAATTCGGTTTGTATGTTAATGGCCATTCTGGTTCGTTATCTAAGACTTTCTCAATTTCGCTTAGGACATCTTCTGATAATTCTACATCAGATGCTTTAACATTTTCTTCTACATGCTCTGGTTTTGTTGCCCCTATTATTGCAGCAGATATTTCAGGTCTGCGAAGTATCCAAGCAAGCGCTAATTGACTCACAGTGATATCAAGTGATTTAGCTATTTCACCAAGTTTCTTAACTTTAGTAATGTTTTCTTCCGTAATGTTCTTCTTTAGGAACGCTGATTGATCAGCTCTACTACCTTCAGGAATACCTTCGTTATATTTGCCTGTTAGCAATCCTTGAGCAAGAGGCGACCAAACTGTAAAACCCATTCCATGAGTTTTTGCTACTGGCATAATTTCTAATTCAATATGCCTAACAAACATGTTGTACAATGGTTGTTCAACTATTGGTTTATGAGCACGAATATCTTTTGCAATAGCATTTGCCCTTTCTAATTGTGCAGCAGTCCAAACAGAAGTCCCCCAATACCTTATTTTACCATCTCTTATAGTCTCGTCTAATACTTCTACAGTTTCTCTTAGAGGAGTCATATAATCATATCTATGCATATAATAGATGTCAATGTAATCCATATTTAATCTCTCAAGTGTTCCCTCAATTGCATTCAGAATGTTCTTTCGACCAAGACCCCAAGCATTTATGTTCTCAGACATTGGCCAGAAGACTTTGCTTGATATAACAAGATCTTTTCTATTATATGTTTCATCAGAAAGGAAATCAGCTATGACTTTTTCAGCTCCTCCTTTCGCATATATTTCTGCCGAATCAATAAAATTAATCCCGTTTTCTATAGCAGCTTCCATACATTTCTTTGCCATCTCATCTTCAACTGATCCTCCATACGTTAACCAAGATCCGAGAGATATTTCACTGATTTTTAATCCAGATTTTCCTACTTTTCTATATTTCAATTCGATTCCTCCAAATCAAAATTAAGATTATTCTCAAGAAATAAAAAAAAACCTCTGTAATAAATTATGTGGATTAACAAGAAGTATCTGGAATTGATTCCAAACGTTAATTATAATTGAATTATACAAAAACGATTTCTCTGAAATGATTTAATTCATCTTTGGTCATTCTATTTGGGTATTTAAATTTCTTAATGTAGTTTCTGAATTTCTGGTTCATTACATCAATTCGAACTAAATGCTTTGTACTTTCTTCTGGAAATATAACAGTAATCAGATAATATTGTTTTCCCTTTAATCTAGGATCACTTGGTTCATCATCCTTTCCCCAGAATGAAAAAATAATGACATTATGGTTTTCTAATGAGGGTGCAGGAAGAGGACCATATACACCTACTTCATATCTTTGTCCTTGTCCTATTGACACATAACTAAATCCAATAAAAACCTCCAGATTTACATCCAAACCTCTGAAATCCGCTTTAACTAACTCTCCACCTTCTACACCAAAACGGAAAAATCCAACACCCACATTATCTGAGTAAGCTATCTTTCTTTTTTCTGTAACGTAATCCAAAATCTTCTTAGTTCCGATTAATTTCACGCCTTTTCTATATTTAGGAATTATAATGTAAGTTAGTAAATAAAAGATTAAAATTAAAAAAAGCGCAAGAGTAACTGTAATTATTGGAATGAGATAACTCCTCTCAGCTTCTGGAGGTTTAGCTGGTTCTGACAGAGGATACTTGTCATATAAACCAACAGTGCCCTCTATTACATAAACTTCAGCCCCATGCAAATTGTCCCAAAAGTTCCCTTCTTCACTTTCTTCATCAAACCATGTGTTTTTTACTCCAGATTTTTGATATGCTTGACTTACTCCCCCTTCATTGTTTCCAATGAAATTGTTATGATGTACTTGATTTTCTGAAGAATAATTAAAATAAATACCATATGCCGTGTTGTTGATTAAATTATTGTAAGTAAATAGATTATGATCAGATAGGTATATCAAAATCCCACTACCAATTTGCTTTGTAATAGTGTTGTTAAAAATAAAACAATCCTCACTATAGTTCATGAGTATACCATATTTATTCTCTGAAATGGTGTTAGTTTTCAAACTAATAGACGTTGATTCTTCAATTATTACTCCATTCCCTATATTCTTAGAGATAATATTTCCTGAAACTGTTGCAGATAGAATATTAAAAATATAAATTCCCTTAACATTGTGAATCACATGATTGGAAGTTACATTAAAATTTCTAGAAAAAGAGGCTTCTATTCCTATTTCATTATCAGAACAATAATTATTCTCTAAGATTGTGTTATCACAAAATCTTACTAATATACCTCTTAACTGATTGTTTGTACAATTATTACTCTCTAGATAAATATTATCTGATGTCACACAATAAATTCCATATTTGTTATAATGTAGCTCATTATTTGATATGAATGCTCCTGGGACATCCCATAAGTCAATTCCAGTTGAGTAATGGTTAACACATGTATTGTTTATCACTTGAGCAGTTCCTTCTGAAATCCAAGAGATCCATATGCCAAAATCTAATGCATCTATGAAGCAGTTTCTTATGATAAAGAATTTAGTTGTTGCACTGATATTTATCCCACACGCATCTACATCTGAAGTGATATTATAATCCTCTATTATGTATGGATCATTAAAAGATCCTGAACCTGGGAATGCTGTGAAATTACTATCATCATCAATATGAATTGGGGCATGTGGAATCAAATTATTAACTAAGTATATTTCACTTAGTATATCTTCTTTTAAGGATAAACCAATATCAAAGTTGAGCAGAAAGGAAGTAACAAGAAGTAAGAAGAGAAATATAACAACCATTGCTTTTCTATTCTTACTAGTCTTGAGCGTCATTTTCATTTTATAATTGATATTACTAGATATATTTCTTAAATACTCTGTGATGGTTCTGTCATAATAAACTTCAAACTTTATAGGACAAAAAAATCCATAGGCAAAAACTCTTATTCCTGTTTTAGTTTTTTTGAACGAGGTTTATAAAAAATGATACATGATGATAATGTTCTCAAATATTTTGAATCTCAAAAGGCTCCTTTACCAATGAATTTCATAGCTCAAGGTGTACTGCAAATGGATACTATAATAGCAGCAATCAACCCTAGAGCCACTGAAGAAGTCATACGAGGAGTTCTTCGAGCCGCAAAAAAATCTCTTTCAGTAGTTATTTTTGAGTTAGCACTAAGTGAGATGTCAATTTCTGGAGGTTATACAGGTTATACTCCAGCTAAATTTGCAGAAACTTGCATATCAGCTGCTGAAAAAGAGAAATGGTTTGCTTATGCACTTCATGCAGATCATCTTACTGTTAAAAAAGGAACAGATGAAGAAATGGATGTTGTCAAGAAGGAAATTGCAGCTCGTGTTGATGCAGGATTTTCTGGTTATGCTATTGATACTTCATTCTTATTTAATCGTGAAGAAGATACAGTTCAAGGTCAATTGAAAGAAATAATCTCAAAAGGATTGATTCTTTTTGACTTTCTCAAAAACAAACTTGGTGATACCCCCTATGGTTTAGAAGGTGAAGTTGGCGAAATAGGTATAACAGAATTTACAACTGTAGAAGAAGCAATATATTATGTTAAAACACTTGCAGAAAATGGTGTTGACATTGATTATCTAGCAATAGCTAATGGTTCTAAACATGGAGTAAATGTTGATGCTGATGGAAATGTTGTACCACAACTTGGTATTAATGTAAAAAGAACAGTTGAAATAGTGAATTCTTTACAAGGGATAGGGATTAACACACGTATAGCTCAACACGGTATTACTGGAACACCAGTTAATGTAATAGCTTCAACCTTCCCACATGGAAGTATAGCTAAAGGTAATATTGGAACACATTGGCAAAGATTAGTCTACTCCATTTTAAAAGAATGTGAACCTGATCTTTATGCAAAAATGAGAAACTGGGTGTTAGGTAAATATGAAGAACCTGGTGTAGATGAACATAAAATATTCGCTAAGAGTTCTAAATTTGCTTGGAAAGAATTCTTTGATGAAGTTAAACAAATTAGCTCAGAAGCGAAGAAAAAAATCTTATTAAAAGCTGAACAAGACATGACTGATTTCATTCAAGCTTTGAAGATGGAAAATACTGCAGTATCTTGTTACAAATATATGAAGGAAAATAATCTTATAAATACATATTAGGATTGATGTCTATGAGTAATTCAACCTATCCTACACTTGATGCATATTTGGATGCAGTTAAGCCAAAAGAGTTAAGTGACCTTCTACGTGAATTGATCAATATCAGTTTGATAGTCCCAGAACAGATTTTAACATTCATGATAGGTGAAAATGATTATTCGGGAATAATTAATGTTTCAGGTGATGAACAGTTAAGTCTAGATATAGCAACTCATGAACTATTCCTACAAAAAATGCCAAATCACCTATATGCAATGTTGCTAGGAGAAGAAACTGATGAAAATAATATACTTGAAGGTACTGGGAATTTTATCATTATTGGAGATTTTATTGATGGTTCATCCATTGTAAGAAGTAGAGGTCCTGGAGCAATTGTACATATAATAGATAAGGAAGGCAAAACTGAAGCTGCTTTTACGGTTAGTTTTACATTATTTTTGCGTTTCGATTTGGCAACAGAAGCTGGGTATATACAGTTTGTACATGATGGGAAAGATTTCCGTGTCTTAAAGGATTCTTTATCGATCAGTCCAAACAAAAGTCCTGTATATGGTTTTGGTGGAAAGCGTACACACTATTCCGAAAAGCAAAAAGAATTTGTTGATGTTATTGATACAAAAGGAAAAATCAGATATGGAGGATGTATGGTTCAAGATATGAATAATGTTCTAGACAAAACAGGTATTTTTGGGTACTTTGCTCCTAAACTTCGTTTTGTTTATGAAATAATTCCATATCTATACCTTCTATCAAAAGTAGATGGTGATGGATTCTTTATTACTCCTGCTGGACAAGAAATCAAATATGAAGATATCAAACCATTGGATGTTACAAAGCTAACAGATATGAATTATCTTCACCAAAGAGCAGGATTTGTTGGGGGATCCAAGGATCTTGTAAATATCTGGTTTGACATAGAATAGAATTTAATTATCCTCGGAGTCATCTTCTCTCTTTTTTTCTTTTTCTTGTTTAAAAAACAGATTATCTATTTCATCATATTTTTTATCTATTTCTTTCATTTCATCTTCTATGGTTTCTTCAAGAATTGATATTTGATCATCTATGTTTTCCATTTCTTCTTTCATGTCTTCCTCTAATTTCTTTATTTCCTTAGAAATTTCTTCAGCTTCTTCTTCCATTGATTCTTCAAGAACTTCAATTTCTTCACTTGATACTTCTTCTATTGTTTCTTCCATAACTCTCTCAATTTTTTCCATATCTGATTCAATTTTACTCTCTTTTTCCTTATCATTTATTTTGTCTCTCTCTTCTAACCTGTGATCTTTCTCGTCTACTAGTTTGAGAACAAAATTCAATACTTTATCAAAAAGAGGTTGAAAAACCGCTACATTAAAATCTTGATGATGAACGCATAATTTATCGATCATTACTCTTTCTTGTTCAAAGTCATAAATTAAAGGATAAAAACGGCAGCCTTGTGGTCTATTTTCATAGATAGAACACATTTTTTCTTTTAAGAAAAAACACTTATTATCAACATTTTGTAGAGCTAGAAATCCATCTTTCTCCTCTAAGAAGTTTTCTGCACTAAAACCTAGTTTTTCAATTCTTGATACATCCATGTTTGAAAGAAACATCTCTGTTTCTAGGCAACAATGAAAACAATCTTCTATAAAGGGGCAATAAAATTCTGGAAGCGGGGTAAACATTTTGATTCTCCTTCTATTCTGTGTTCTGTATTTTTTTGATTATTTCTTTAATTTTCTTTCCAAATACATCAACCAAGCTTTGAATTTCTTCCTGATCATCAGCTTCTATTGTCATACGAATTAAGGGAGATGTATTGGATGGACGAATAAGCACCCAACCTTTTTCTAAGTCCACTCTTACTCCATCAAGTGTATTAAGTCTTTCATGTTCTTTTGTTAATTCTATCTTTAATTCTTCAACTACATCAAATTTTATCTTATCACTACACTCTATTTCTTCTTTATATATTGGGTAGGTTGGAATTCTTTTAACCAAACCTGAAAGTATCTCTTCACTGTTATTAAGTATTTCTGCAATTTTTAAGGGAGTAACAATTGCGTCATCAAAAAGAAAATAGCTGGGAATGATAATGTGACCACTAGATTCAATTCCAAGTGGAGAGTTCTCTAATTTTGCTTCAATAGTCAGAAAGGTGTGACCAACTGGTATTTGTTTGACTTTGTATCCTAATGGTTCTAGTTGTTCTTCGACAGCTTTAGAACATTCAACATTAGCTATTATTGTTCCTTCTTTTCTTGTCAAACCATGTTTGCCAATTAAGATACCTGTTACATCTGCAGAGAGAACCTTCCCTTTGTTATCGACGATAACTGCTCTATCACCATCACCATCAAAAGCTACACCAAAATCACATATATGACTAAGAACAGCTTCAATTAATTTCGTCAGGTTCTTAGGTTTAGGATCAGAAGGTCTCCCTGAAAACAATGGGTCTGTATCACAATAAACAGGAATTATCTCTAGATCTAAAGATGAAAAAACATCAGGAGCTGAAAGTGTTGTACTTCCCCCTCCACAATCTAGAGCAACTTTGATTTTTTTAGAAAAAGAAAATTTTTCCTGAAAGAATTTTATGTATTTTTCATTTATTTTAACCGATTTTACCTTTCCTACTTCTTTCCAGTTAACTACATTATGCCCCTTTTCTAGAGCAACATCTCTTATTCTCATCAGTTCCTCTTCTGAATAACCAACTCCATCAGAATGATAAAACTTAATTCCATTCCATTCAGGAGGAAGATGACTAGCTGTAATAAACACAGTTGCATCTGTTTTCAATATCCAACCTGCAAAAAGTGTTTGACCAAACGCTGTTACTCCAACATCAATTACATTTATACCTGAAGCTAAAACAGCTGAAATGAAAGAGTAAGCTAAAGGATTACTTGAATATCTAATATCTCTACCAATTGCAACTTCTTTTCCTCCAAGATCTTGACGAACATAGTTTCCAAATGCTAAACCTATTTTGTACATGATTTCAGGGGTCAGATCTTCATTATACAATCCTCTTATGTCATAAGCTCGAAAAATGTGAGGAGATATATTTTCTGTCATTATTTAAGAAGTGTTTTCAATGTATAAAAATTTGATTGCTTTTACTGAATTTAGATTTTTGTTCAAGTAACCACATAAATTTTTTAATTAAGTATTATTTAGCAAGAGTTATGCATGTTGCAATTGTCTACCTACTTATTTTTCTTGGGTCTTATTTGGTTGGATCTATTCCTTTCAGCTGGATTGTTGTTAAATTAAAATTAGGTGAAGATCTAAGACAAATTGGCTCGGGAAATGTGGGGGGAAGAAATGTTTACAGAGCAACTAAATCAAAATCTTGGGCTCTATTTGCTGGGTTTCTAGATGTAACTAGATCAGTAGCAGCTTTTGCAATACCCTATATATTGACAAAGATTTTCTATTTCTCAACAAATGATGTTCTTGTGGAGTTTTTTATTTGGCCTGAATTTGGAATTCTAACTTGTTTTTCATTAGTCATTGCAGGTTTTGGTGCAATACTAGGACATAATTGGCCAATATATCTTCTATCTCATGGTGGTCGAGGAATAACAGTAGTAATAGCTACTACTCTAGTTTCTAATCCTATTTTACTGGCTTTTTGGGCTATTTTGTGGCCAATATGTATCTCTTTTGTTGGTTATTCGTCAATAAATTATATAGTTGTAACCTTGTTAGTTGGTGTTATTGCATTGTTTCTACCTCAATCCATGTTGATGCCTTGGGCTAGTTATAATTTAGGATTAGCAGTACTATTCTTTTTGGTTGCAATTGTTATGATTAGTAGACAACGTGATAATATCAGAAAGATGAAAGCTGGTGAAGCAAAAAGAATGAGAATCTTCAAAGCTTTAAAAGGAAAAGGAAAATTAGGAGATGAAATATTAAAATAAGAAATGAAGTAAGTACAATCTTACTCATTTTATTTTTCTGGTTTGTATGCTGTTACAGTTATGCTTTGAATAGATTTCTGGATATCCTCCAAATCTTCTTTGACATCCTCGAAATTTTCTAAGTTTACAGGTTCTCCTTCAATAACTAAGACAGGTTCTCCGACATTTTCTAAAGTATCTTCTAAATCTTTGAGTTTTTGATCTTTATCCATAACTTCTATATCCTCAAAACCTGCATTTCTAATGATACCAAGGTATTTGTTTTTCAGTTCAGCACCAGCTACACACCCAGCGAGTAGTGTTTCGTTATTTCTAAGTGATTCAGGAAGTTCTCGAAGTAGAACTATATCAGATATAGCTATTCTTCCACCAGGTTTTAGTACTCTAAATACCTCATCAAATACTCTTTGTTTTTCAGGAGATAAGTTAATTACACAATTAGATATTATGATGTCAACAGAATCATTTGCAACAGGTATATTTTCAATTTCACCAAGTCTAAATTCAACATTTTCAAAATTGTTCTTTTCTGCGTTGTCTCTAGCCAAATCAATCATATTTGCGGTCATATCTACTCCTATAACTTTTCCAGATAATCCGACTTTTTGAGCAGCAAGAAAGCAGTCAAGGCCCCCACCAGAACCTAAGTCAAGAACAATTTCTCCTTCCTTAAGCGAAGCAATAGCGGTAGGATTTCCACAACCAAGTCCCATATTAGCCGCATCAGGAATGCTTTCTAATTCTTCGGAAGTATAACCAATTGCTTTACTGACATCTTCAGCACATACTTTTTTACTCCCGCAACAAGAAGAGCTTTTTTTAGCAACTTCTCCATATCTGTCTCTTACTATTTTTTTTACTTTTTTCGATTCCATGTTTCTCACCTATTTATTCTAAAATTTCCTTCATAATCGGTTTGAGCATGACTTTAACCATATTCTCCATTTTTTCAGCTTTAAACAATGATATACTGGTTACTTTACCTTTATCTCTCATTCCTATAACAATAAGCTTGTCCTTCTCTTTTATATCCATGTTCTCTCTTAGACTCTTTGGAAGAACTATTTGCCCTTTAGAATCTACAGTAACAACTCCTTCAACATGACAACAACTTTCTCCTTCTCCACTAGAAGGACAACATTCTTTTTCTTCTTTGTTCATCTTTCTCAAGTTGGTTAAATTATACAAATATATAAAGATTCTGAAAAGTAAGAAAATTCTTACTATTCTTACTTTCTCTTATACAAATACTTTTAATCATTTTTCTAAACACGACATTAATGAAAAAAGCCATAATTATTACAGGAACACCAGGAACTGGAAAAACTGTTATAACAAATTTGCTTGAGAAAGAAGGTTATTCAACAATAGAAGTTGGAAAACTCGTCAAAGAAAAAAATCTATATGATTACTATGATGAAGAGCGTGAAAGCTATGTTGTTAATGATGTCCTTCTGAACGAAAAACTAGTTGAATTGTTACAAAAACACTCTTCATCTGAACCTTTGATAATTGATGGCCATGTAGTGGAACTCCCTCCCAAACACGTTTTGCATTGTATAGTTCTCAGGTGTTCAATACTACATCTTCGCCAAAGGCTAATGGAGCGAAATTATGGTTCTTTGAAGATTGACGAGAATGTCGAAGCTGAGATTATGGAAGTGCTTCTTACCGACATGTTGGAACTCTATGGACCTGAGAACGTAAGCATAGTTTATTCAGATGGCACAGTGGAAGAAACTTTTGAGCAAGTTCTTTCAAAGGTGAAAAAGGTCTCGAATAATACATTCTAGCTATTAATTCTAATAGACAATATTCCTCTTTTATCCTTTATTACGGAAACTGCTTCATTTGGGGCTACGATTGTGAATACTTTGTTTTTAGATCCTTTTCCAAACAGCTTTGACCATTTGAAGTCATCCCCAGCATCGAAGGAAAATAACTTTACTCCAATGAAATCTTCGTAATCAATTTTTCCCATCGTTTTTTGGATTAAATCAAGCTCTTCAGAATGTGTTAAACCACTTTCTAATATTAGTATTGTATTTCTCATCACTTTAGATAAGATATAGCGTATTTTTTCATCAGAAGAGAGATCATGTGTTTCTGTGAAAGGTATAAAATCTACTCTGTATCTCATACTCATCACCTCATCTTCCTAGCCAATTCGGCTATTTTATCATAAAGAGTTTCAATTCCATCGCCTTGAATTGCAGAAACAGGTACAACAGGATATTCGCAGAAAGCATCTCTAACTAGTCTAACATCAGCTTCAGGTAAGTCAATTTTGTTTGGAACTATGATAAATGGTTTGCTTTGATGCTCTAAATTTCCTAAAATTGTGAAATTTACTTGATCAAATGGAGTTCTAGTTGCATCAACAATAACAAGAGCTACATCAACATTTTCAAGATATTTTATTGCTTCTACAATACCTCTTGTAGCTTCTTTCGCTCTTTCCATTGCTTCGCTAGCAGAAAGTCCATGTCTCATAAAATCCTTTGGATTGACAGAACTAGCAATACCTGGCATATCTATTAGAGTTAAATCTAATTTTGTGCCATTAGCTGCGAAATTCACTTTTTCTAATTTCTGTATTGAACGCGTTTCATGAGGAATTTCACTAACTACACCAACTTCTTGGTCTGCCCAATCTTTTCCCATTTTGTTTGCTAATGTTGTTTTTCCAGCATTAACTTCGCCATAGAATCCTAAGTTTACTGATTTTGGCTTTGATTTTAGCCATAATCTCCATGACAATTAATTCACCTAAGCATTCATAATCTGAAGTTAACATAAAACGAAATAATATTGACATCACACTCGGGTATTACTAACTTAAGGAGTAGTTTAGATATTAACAATTTTGTTTTCCAACAAAATTTATTAACATCCTAAAAAACAGCATACAGTATTCCAGTAATAAGGAAGTGTTAGAAATCTTCTTGATGGGTTCAAGCTTAGTTGTATGGCTAAAACTATTGTGGAAAAGTAAATTTAATGTAGATTTTATTTACATCCCTAGAGTTATTGCAATTACATTAGTGGTTTCTATCTTTTATCCTTTAGTTTTATATGAAAAGATTAGGTTCAATAAAAGAATAAAGATGACAGAAATTAATGAAAATCCAATTTTCATTGTTGGTCATTGGAGAACCGGAACTACTCATCTACAGAACTTAATGTTAGAAGATAATCGTTTTGGTTATTTGAATTTGGTTGAAGCTACATTCCCTAATTTAATTCTTGGGAGTTACAAACTAATATACACTTTAATGAAACCACTCATACCTGAAAAAAGACCAATGGATAACATGATGATGTCTCCTGAAACTCCTCAGGAGCATGAATTCGTATTAACAAATTTCTGCTTACTATCTCCATTGACAGCATTGTTCTTTCCTTCAAATAGAATCAAATATATGCAATATGGTTCTTTTGAGGAAGCAACTGAGAAAGAAAGAGAAATTTGGAAAAAGAATTTTTTGTATTTCTGCAAAAAATTAACTTTATTGAAAGAAGGAAAAAGATTGTTACTAAAAAACCCACTAGATACCTTTAGGATAAAGCTGATTTTAGAACTATTTCCGAATGCTAAATTCATAAATATCTATCGAGATCCTTACAAAGTTTTTTTCTCCACAGTAAAGCTTCATAAAACAAACACTTCTCTTTTTTGGTTGCAGAAACCTGATTATGAACTAGATGAATTCGTTTTTGATATGTATAAAAAAATGTATAGACAGTTTTACAAAGATATTGAAACTATATCCAAAGAAAATATTATCGAAATTAAATATGAAATTCTTATTGATAATCCTCTGAATGAACTAGAAAAAATATATGAGTTTCTCGAATTAGGAAACTTTGAATCAATTAAACCTCTAATTGTTGAATATCTTGATTCTCTATCTGATTATGAAGTTGGAAAGTATAATATCTCAAAAAGAGATTTCCAACGAATTTATTCAAATTGGTATGAAACTATTGATCGATGGGGTTACAAAAAAATCACTTCAGAGTAAATTTCATGTAATCCTTATGTTGTTCAAAAGTTATAAACAAACGATTTCTTTTGGAGTATTTGACAATCTTATCGAACCTTCTTTAGTAACTATACAATCATCTTCTAATCTAACTCCAAATTTGCTCTCAAAGTATAATCCTGGTTCTACAGTTATTATGGAATTTTCGAGTAAAGGTTTTGAAGGCCTTGTTGGAGTTCCTCTGTAAATCCCATATCCAATATCATGGGTTTCAATTCCTAAAGCATGTCCTGTTGAATGTAAATAATATATCTCTGGATCATATCCATATTCTTCGAATTTCTTTCTAACAGCAATTTCCACTTCTTCTCCTAATACTCCAGCTTTAATTTTTGAATAAGCTGCTTCTTTTGCTTGGTCTACAGCTTCATATGCTCTCAACACTTCTTCGGAGGGATTTTTACCTATCCAATATGTATGTGTAATATCTGATTGGGATAAATTATATGAAACACCATAATCAATCAATAGTACTTGATTGTTTTCAATTTTCTTTTCACTTGCTTTATGATGAGGAATTGCTGCATTGGCACCAGAAGCTACAATTGCTTCAAAAGCAACACCTCCCCTTTTATTACACTCAAATTCTACTAAAGCAGCTAGCTCTTTTTCTGTCATACCAGGTTTGATGATGGGTTCAATAATTTCTTCCATCAGCTCTTCAGCTAGTCTAGCAGCTATCTTATGATTTTCTATTTCTTTCTTAGTTTTATTTGCCCTTATTTCAAAAATGATGTCTTTTGCTGGAATATATTGTATCTCTTTATTGAGATTAGTTAATGCTTTGAATGTACCAGCTGATATGATGTCGAAGTTAAGATGTTTAAATGATTCTTCCACGAAGTTTAAAGCTATTTTAGATCCTTTTGGAACGGCCATCATCTCATCTTCCATTAGTTTCACTAATTCTTCACTTTTTTTGTACTTCTTTACTTCAAATGTTTCATTGTCAACCATCATAGCTTCCATTTGTGAAGTAATCACAATTGGTTTGCCTTCTTTATGAATCAGAATGAAGGTGGAACTTGCAAACCACTTTTCTAATAGATATTTTAGGTGGATATCATAAGAGTGATGACAAAAAACTATCCACCCATCTACATTATGTTTTTTTAATATGTTTTGAATTCTTTTGATTTTTTCACTCATATAAACCACAAGTTCTTAATATCTTTTTTAACCAATCAGGTATAAAGTTTAATTCCGATAATTCTATTAAATCTTTAAATGTGTCTATATCATTATAGACGTTTTCATGCATTAGAAGTTTAAAATCTCTTCCCTCTTTTTTGAAAACATCTTTGAATTTTAGTGATGAATTTATTCCAAACAAAAATGGAAATTTGTCATTTCTATTAAAACACAAAATACTTGTTCCATTATCCAGTGTTGGTGCTAAAATAATCTTCCTTTCCAATTCATGTAGTTTAATTATTTTTGCTAAAGTTTCAGTATTTATTAAAGGAAGATCTGCCATTATTATTACGACTATTTCCTCATCTATTTCATGCAAAGCTTCTTCTATAGCTATATTCAGATCATTGCTCTGATCTTGTATAATTATGGACTTTTCTGCAAAATCAATATCTCCTTTAGTTAAGAGATAAATGCTCTTTTCTATCTCTAAATCTGATACTTCTTTTAGAACATGTTTTATTGATTCATTAAGTAAGGAGTCCACCAATTTATCATCTAAATCGAGTCGAAGTCTACTCTTGTCGTTTTTAGTTCCTCTAAATGGAATTAGGATTCCTATTTTCATGTGCATCAATTCTTTTATTTTAGATATAAACTTAGGATTTAGAGTTCATTGCATCATTTAATCCCTTATCTAGAACTGTTCTGGCTAAATTTTCTGCAATTTTAACATCTTTAAAAAGAATGTCCTCTACTATAACGTTCATATTGGTTTCTTCTTTTATTGTTTCTTGTAAGTTCTTATCTGATACATCAATAACAATGGTTTTGCATAATTTTTCGTAAATTCTAGCTATCTCTATTGAGGAAGTTTCTAAATTTTCTATTGTCATAAGTTTACTTGTAGGACCGCTAATGGGTTTGCTTCCTATAATAGGACTAATAACCCAACACTTTTCTCTGTTCTTCTCCATCCATCTCCTTATTTCCCTTAGTTCAAGTATTGGCTTTATACTAGTTATAGGATTGCTAGGTCCTACAATAACTAATTTAGATTTTTCCAGAGTTTGAATTATCTCTGCTGGAATTTTAGCTGATTCAATCCCTTTAAAATACACTTTTTTGATTGCTATCTCTCCCCTATGTTTTACCCAAAATTCTTGGAAATGAATATCCTCATCATTAGTGGTTATTATCCTTGTTTCAATATGACTATTAGTACTTGGTAAAATAGTGGCTCTGATTCCTAGCTTCTTTGAAATCTCTCGAATTATCTCACATTGATTATATCCTTCCCCCATTTTTTTTGTTCTAAAAAGATGTAATCCTAAATCCTTATCACCTAAATTAAACCAAGTATTTTTCTCAAATTTTCTTAAGAACTCTATTGTATGAAAACTATCTTCTTTAATTCCCCAATGTTTATCCTCATCCAAGAATCCACTAAAAAGGTAAATTAAAGTATCAATATCTGGAGAAATATAAAGACCATACATCCAAATATCATCTGCAGAATTTGCAATTACAGCAATATCACTATCATCTATTATCTTTCGAAAACCTTGAATTAGTTTTGGGGTTCCAGTTCCTCCTGAAAGGAAAGTAATCATTAAGAAGCCAATAAATATTTGATTTAAAATTGTATTGAAACTTACTTCTTTGAAGAGGATTTCTTTGTTTTAGTAGATGATTTAGTCTTAGTTGTCGTTTTTGATTTTGGTTTTGTTTCAGTTTTCTTCTTTGCAGTTGTCTTAGGTTTGGTTGTAGTCTTGGGTTTTGGTTTGGTTGTAGTCTTAGGTTTTGGTTTTGCTACAGCTTTAGGTTTAGGTTTGGTTGTAGTCTTGGGTTTAGGTTTGGTTGTAGTCTTGGGTTTTGGTTTAGTTGTAGTCTTGGGTTTTGGTTTAGTTGTAGTCTTGGGTTTTGGTTTAGTTGTAGTCTTAGGTTTTGGTTTTGCTTCAGCTTTAGGTTTAGGTTTAGCTTCTACCTTGGTTTTTGGCTTAGCTTCTACTTTGGTTTTTGGCTTAACTTCTACCTTAGGTTTAGGTTTAGCTTCTACTTTGGTTTTTGGCTTTTTCACAACCTTCTTTTCTCTTTTAGGAACAATATCTGAAAGTCTAAGTCTGGAAGTTGATTTTATTACTACACGATAATAAGATCCTGATTCTCCCATAAGTGGATTTCTTATAATTTTTATAACATCTCCAGGTTTTGCTTGTATCGCTTTAACAGCAGGATCTGTTTCCAATACTTTTGGAATTTGATGTTTTTCAATCTGATATTGTTTTAAGAAAGTATTAATCTCTCTGGAATTTAATCTCAAGTGCTGCGGTACATGTTCATGATCAAAAATATTAAACAGAGGATTTGTACTGCTAATAATTTCAATTCCTAGCTTAACTGATTCTTTCTTTGCATAATGAGTCAAGGGAGCTTCTGCAATTAATAATGCATTATCAATTTCATCTTCTTCTTGAAGTTTTCCTAAAATTCTGATTGTTTTTACTCCAATTTGGGGATTTTTAGGAAATCTTGCAATAACATTTGCTTTTCCACCATCTTCAACAGTCATTAGACCGTAGACATCAAGATAATCATCATCTTCTTTAGTCTTATCAATTTTAAAGCCTCGAAACTCAAGAATTTCTTTGACTCCCTTAACAATTCTTTTTTCTTTAGCTTGTTGTTCTTTGGATACCAAGAGAGTTACCTCGCCATCCCTTTTTTTCTATGAATTTAAAATTTTTTGACAAGTGAGAGCTTTCACTTTTCTTTTTCTTCTTCTTTTTTCGATTTTATTCGGATGTAGTAAGAACCGTCCTTATTTCTTGCAATGATTGGGTCATCATCATTAGATTCAACAATTAATTTATCAACGTCTACTTCAAAAACACCTTCTTTTGTCAAACGAATAGCTTCTAATCCCTCTTGAATGTCAGTATCTTTTATTTCCCTATCTATAATAAGATCTAATTCGTGTTCTACCCTCTCATCACCTGAAGGTTCTCTGAATGTTTTAAATTTAAAAGATCCACAATATGGACAACCATTAACAATTATTTCTGTGGATAATGCTAATTCTTTCTCGCAAATCGCACATATTGTTTTCTTTTTGGTTTGTTCTGACATTAAATATCACATTCTTCTCCATAATCTAATACACAAAGTTTTACTCCATTTTAATGCTTGAATTATATAGAAATTTTTCATTATATCCACAATTATTACATCCTTTTTCCTGAAGATCTTCAATCATTTTGTAATCCCCACCTTCACCAATATAATATATTTCGCCACATTCACACAAGTAAGGATAAGGAAGCACATTGCTTTCTCTATAATACAATGGACCAAAATAATGATCTGAAATTGTTTCCTTCGAATCTGGTTTAGCTTGTAGTATATATAAATCCGAACTTTTTCTGTCTAAAGGTGTCTTAACATCGTACTTATTAAAATTAGGGAGAACTTCTATTAACTCAAGTTTCATCTTATCTATCATTTTCTGAATTAACTCTTTTTTTTCTTCCTCAATATCAAAAGAGAAAAATATTTGAGCTTTATCATCTTTTTTTGCACATTGAACAGCTCTTGACAGACCTAGTTCTAATCCTTCTTTTGTCATGGATGGTTCAATGAAAATATAATCAAACTGATTCTTCAATACGTTTATCATACGTATTCTGATGTCATGATTGATATATCGAATTGTACGTATTTTATGTTTAAATTTCATTTTAAATACGATCTCAGGCACTCTCTTATCAATGTCTAGAACAGCTAAATCCTTTGGCTTTGACATTATTCCTATACTTAGTGCAGTAAGATCCATATCACCAAGTAAGATAACTCGTTTTCCATCATAATCTTCTGGATTAACAAGTAGAGATCTCTGTAAGCTTGTTTTTTCTGTTATATAATACTGATCGAGTTCCTGATTAGGCCCCCCCCTATAATTCTTTAGTATGCTATAAGCATCAGATATTTTTTGTTTAAGTTCTCCTTCTAAAGAATGGATTGTCATTGCATGTTTCTGTACGTACCAATTTAAAAAAATTTGCCACTTTTTGTTATTTTTTGTTATTTTTTGTTATTTTTTGCTATTAGCTTAGGAAAGAAATGTTAATTGTTTTAGAACACTGAACAATTGATCAAGGGGAAGTTGCTGAAGTTTCTTTGAATCTCTAGCTTGTCTTTCTAGTTCTTTCAACAGAATACTATACTCATATGCAGATTTAGCAATTTGAGAAAATGCTTGATCAAAATGAGAAATAGTCTGAAGTATATCACTTGCACTTCTTGCGAATTTTGATCCATCAAGAAAATATGAAGCAGATTTGTAATTATCTTTGCTGTTACTAGCTCCAAATCCAAGTATTGCAGTTTTAGTGGCTTCAAGAAATTCAATTAATGCATCTGCTAGATTTTTTTTCACTTCTATTGCAGTCCAATTAATATCTGATGCTTCAGTACCAAATAATTCCTTATGATCTAACAGTTCTTTACAATCTTCTGATATGCGTGAGTTTATTGCATCAAACAAATCAAAATTGCTAAATGCGTGATTAATAACTGATTCACAATTAGCTTTAATGGTTGGTTCAGCAGAATTAGCAAGATTATAACCTTGAGCGAGTTTATCAATAACTGTGTTCAAGAAGAGAAATTGTCTGGTTAATTCAAACAGACGTAGCTCAACATCTTGTCCTTGTATGAATGTTTGACTATATCTTTGCTCCACCCAAACGCTATCAATATTTGATTCACCACTTAATTGAGATATTTCTAATGCTTTTGTTGAGAAGTAATGAGCTTTTGCATGATATATCAAATCTAGCACTTCATTCACTTCCTTATCCTTAAGATATAATTCAAGATTAATTGAATTTGCAATGAACTCCAAGCATTCAATATCTTTAACAATATAGACTTTCCTTTCTGTTTTCGGGAGGAAGTATGCTGACAATTTTATATTGTTAATATCTTCTAATAGCGTCTCTACATTTTCAACTGTAACTTTCTTCCCTTTTTTCTCCATACTTCTAAGTTGTTCTGCAATGTCTTTTGTTGCATATTCTAATCTTTCAATAAATCTAGAGAAATTTTGTTCTGCTCTCTTTATTGCCTCTGCATGTGGAACTTTTTCTAAGATTGATATCTTGATTTCTTGAACATAATTGAGATAAACAAAAGGTAAACTACTTACATAATTTATATTGACTTTTAATCCTGGTCTATTTACTATACTCTCGATTTGCATAATTGTATCTTGGATTTTTCCATCCTCTTTTGTTGGAATTATATCAATTAGCTGAGAAGTTTTCGCTGCTAATTCTGATATACTGTGCCAAAAAGTGTGAAGAGTTTCTTTCTTGATAATTTCTTCTTTAAATTTCAAACTCCAATCATCAATTTTAGTATTTTTTGTTAATATTTCTAGTGCTTCTTTTTCTAATCCTAAAACTAGATTGAGGTACTCCACGCTAGCTCTAAAACTATCATCCTTTGCTGCTTCAAAGCTTAAGCGTAAATAATGATCAATCAATTCATTGTTTCTCAAAGCTTGATTTATAGGTATTTGGTTATTTTTTATTTGCTTAGCTTGTAGTTCTGGATCATCAGTTAACCCTTCATAATTCTCCAAAGCTTTCCGCAAATGAAACAAACTTCTTTCGAAAACAAAATGCGAAGCTATGGGATCTCTCCACCACCAATCTTCTCCCAATCTGTTTAAGAATTGAGAAGTGAAAGATACATCAAATCTTGCTTGAGACAGTTCATAGGAACCTCTCTCTTCTAATAATTTCATATTTTCACCACTTTCTGGAGATTCTTCAAGAAGCTGCAGTAAGTATTGCTTTTGATTTAGTAATAGAAATGCTAGCATAACTTCTTCAATGCTTGATGATTTGGGGTGATTTGAATCAAAATAAGTTTGCGATATACTATTTAGAATTCTATACCCTTCAACATATGATGAGCAATAAACTGGGGAAGGACTCGTTTCAAAAATTCCAGTATTGACGATGTCAGCATAGATTATCATTAAAATTGCTAACTCCATTTGAAATTCCTGTAAATTCTCAATCCTGAATGTAAGATTCTCTTTTCTTTGCTTATCTTCTTCAATTTGTGATTTATCTCTTGTCCATTCATCCAAGTATCTTCTGTATAACAAATGAGATAGAGATGAAACATCAGAAAGTGAATCTGCGCAAAAACGAGAAAAGCTTAACCAGATTTGATTAATTTCCTCTAATTCATCAATTTGGACAAAAGATTGATAGATTCTTTCTCTTTCAAGTTCCATTAGTACAAATTGTTTGAAGGGTGAGTCTCTAAGTAGTTCGATTGTTTCTTTTAAAAATAACATTAATTATCTGTAAGAGTGTTAGTAAAAAAATATTTTGACGTTAAATACATTTATTCTTTTAGGAAAAAAACTAAGTATAATCCTATAATCTTGTAGATTTTTATTCAGGTTTATACCACTTGGGTTCTTTCATTTCTCCAAGTCTTTTATTAAACTCTTGAACTAGTTTTCTTGCTATAATTGTAGTTTCTGCAGGATAATGTTTGGATTTGCTCAATTGTATTCTCCTGCCACAATAAGGGCACATTTTTGTCTTTTGTTTAGCTTTACAATAACTGAATCTACTACATTTTAAATTACTACACCTTACAACAATAAACTCGGTAGACATTTCTCCTATTCTCCTATAATAGTTACAGCTACTGTTCTAGATCTTGATCGAACATCCAAGCAAACAAATACTGGTTGTTGCCATGTTCCTAGTTTTAAATTTCCATTTTGGATTGAGATAGATAGACTTGGACCTATCAAAGATGCACGTAGATGGGAATGTGCATTAGAATCAATCATATCATGCTTATATCCTGCACCTTTTGGAACTAATTTTTCCAGTATCTCTCGAAAATCTTCAAGTACTCTCGATTCAAACTCAATAGCTGTTAAAGCTCCAGTAGAACCGATTACATTTGCTAGAAGTACCCCTTCCTTAATATTTGATTCTGCTACATATTTACTAAATTGTGATGTTAAATCTATAATATCTATTTCACCCTTAGTCTGAAATTGTAAAAGTTTACTAATAACTTGCATATAAAGCACCAATAATTTGTTGTTCTCTATAATATCAATAAATATTCTCTTAAAAATTAATTGATTCAATTATAAAAATCGAGATTCCTATTTTTTATGATTATGAATTTGGTATTTGACGAATTACATTGTTATATAGTAATCCCTTAGCTGCTTTTTCAGCGTCATTTTCAGATAGTTTCATTAGTTTCACTATATCATTTAATGTGGCTGATCCTTTGTATTTTAGCAATGAGAGTACCTTTTCTTGTTGAGGACTGAATATCTGTGCCGCATCTCTCCTTATAGTCAGTGGATTAAGTTCTAATTTAGATTCTGATAAATTACTTAGAGGTTTGCTATACTTTTTTAGTTGTTTGTCAACGAAATGTTTCATTATCGAATACTGTTCAACCCTCCCATTCCAATCAGTTAATGATTCTGAAAAGCGATTATGGAATTCATTCTGGATATCTTCCAGATTTTGTCTAATAGTTTTTTCATCATCACTACTATCTACACAAGCTACTGTAACAGTTTGATTACCAGTTATGTAAATGAACTTATAACTAGCGGTTTGAAGATAATCACAACCTTTGTCGATATTTTGAGCAAAAATCTCAATAGCACTCAAGAAGCTAGTAATTAAATTCTCATCATGATCTATGCTACCATACTTTCTATGATATAGACATTCGCCTGTATCTTTTGCAATCCATATATTATGTAGCATAGAATTCAAGTAGATAAATCATAATCAACACAAAAATGCACATAATACTCAGATATTTTCTCCCAACTATTCACAACCTATTTTTTTCAATAATGAGAATTATTATGAATCTATACCAAAATCTGTTTTCTTAACTAAAGTAAAACCACAACGAGCACATTTTAACATATAGGAATCTTCCTTTGATCCTCTTCCAGCATGTTCTAGATTATATCTACAGTTGGGACATAAAATATCATTTGGTTCTAATGATAATATACGTTCCATTTCTATATTGAAATGTTGCTGTTGATCTATGAGTTCTGAAGATGTTGAGAGATAAAATCCTTCAGAATATTTGGAGATGATTATAACATCATTACTTTTAATTGGATTGGTCTTAAACCAGTCATCTAAGCCTGTAATCTTACCCTTTCTTGTTAAATGAGATCCGTAATACTCATCAAAAGATTCAATAAAAAACAGAACTCCCTCTTTGGGAAACATATCTCTATCTTCATCTGATATTGTTATAGTTTTTGAGTTGATCTCATCATAAGTCAAATTTTTAACAAGGAAACCCACATGCACAAATATCTCTCCAGATTAGGCTGATTAGTTCAAATTTCTTTATAAAAAACTTAGTAGAGGCAATAAAATATTTTTTTCTCGAAAAAAACCGAATATAACTATTCTACTTCATTTTTTCTTTTTTTATAGCGATAAGCTCTTCAGGTACAACTGTTCTAATTCGTCTTGGGGCAACTTCGAACTTAATATTGGTTGCTCCATAATTCACAATCTCTCCTTCTACTTCAACTGGTAAAGGTTTACTCAATTCTAAGCTAACTTTCTTCCCTCTTATATATTCAACACCTTTCTTTCCTAAATGTTTTCCAGGTTTTAAAACATTTAGTAAATAATATTGTCTTAATTTTCTGATATCTCCAGCGTAACATATGGCAAAATCTTCATAGAAATGATAATTATCGGGTAACATATGAAATCCTCCCCCAAAGCGACTTCCAAAACCTACAGAAATTATTAATAATTTAAAACTAATTTCATCATTATCATCAATTTGAAATTTTGTTGGCACCAGTCTATATTTACCAATACCTTTGAAAGCAAGATAATAGTACTTCGCAAATCCTCTCAACCATTTTGCGTCTGTAAAAGATGAAACAGAGATTGTTGCTCCAGCACCTGTATCAACAATATTGACAAAGTATCTCTTATCATCATCAGCTTGCGCTATACCAACCCCTAAATCGAGTGTATTTCCCTTTTCTAAAATATCCAAACTTCGATGATAATTATCATCATACTTAAGGCCAAGAGCATGATCATTTCCATTTCCTAAAGGTAGTATCCCGAACTTGTTGTCTAATTCATAAAGACCATTAGCTACTTCGTTTACTGTACCATCTCCACCTGTTGCTACCACACAATCAAAATCTTTTCCTTTATCTCTTGCTAATTCAATTGCGTGCTTTGGAGATTTTGTAAAAATACTTTCGTAGTCGAAATTTCTTTTCTTAATCTCATCTTCTACCTTTGGCCATAGTTTCCCTATTAGACCATTATGAGCTTGAGGATTAACTATGAATAAATGCGAAACCATAGTAGAGAAAAGTATAGGCTGTATTTAAAGTTTAACTAGAAACAGGTGTGGAGCCTTAGAGGGGAGTTGAACCCCTGTCCTGTGATTTTCTCGATAGATTTACGAGATCACTGCTCTGGACCGCTGAGCTACCAAGGCTGCTTTTTTATTTTAGATTAAACTTATAGATTTTATGAGTATCGATAAAGTAGAAGGCTAATAATGTAAATGATTAATAGCCAACAAAACAAGGAAATTGATGGTAATTTCCATCTTTAGAATTTATGAACTAATCAAGTGGAAATCTTGCGTACCCTCGAAATTCTATCCAGTCCTTTAAATGATCCTCAATAATTTCTTGAATTGCGTCTTGATCAAGATTTCTAGCCATCTCTTCGTCAGGAGTTAGAATTGCCATAATATAACGATCTTCTTTGAATTTCAAATCACGTAGAATAAATATTTCATTTGTTCCATCATCTAGTGAATACCTTCTTATTCTTAAGAATGGTTCACGTAATCTATCGATATTCTCAATAGCTTCATAATATGCGTTATGAGCTAAATCCTCTAGTTCTTGCTTTATGGAATGTTGAGCAAAACATACATTTATGCTATAATCATATAATCCAAAGAAATCTGCTTTTAATTGTTCAACAACATTTTGTGATGCTTCTTTTACGCCTTCTTGAATAAGAGATATTTCTCTAAATATGTGTGAAAATGCCCCTAAAATAGATGATCTTATTTTTACACTTGTTCTGAACATATCTTTAGCCGGTTCAAAAAATGGACAATTATTTGTCATATAGTCTGTAATAGATTCGAAAACATCTAGAGATTTAGTGTCTATTTCGTATTCAGGATCAGATTTGTGAAAGAATATCTTCCATGGAACTTTAAGTTTCAGATTATTTGTAACGTTTATTATCTGCTTTAGATACTCAAAACTTTCCTCAAACCTATCCTTTGCTTGAACATCGATCACAAAAAGGATTATGTCTGTACCTACAAAGTACTGATCTGGATTTTCTAGATAATCTTCTCGATAAATACTTTGTCCTCCTAATTCATGAATAAAAATATCCATCTTAAAAACATCAATTTTTTCACGAAGTAGTCCCCTAGTTGGTGCTAAAGCATATAATTTCTGGAACAAAGATGATAGTGTGCTTCTATGTTTCAAAGCTATAGATAATGATGTTTTTCCTGCATTATCGATTCCAACCATAACTATCTTTGCACCTGCACTGACCTTTTCTTTTTCTTCTACTAAAACAAGTCTACTTGCAGCAATCCAACTGTTTATCCTTTCTTTAGGAATCTTCTTTGCAATCTTATCGTAATGGTCACTCCATTTGTCTGAAAGATCTTCAATTGTTTCTAGTTGAAATCCTTTCAATAGTTCGACTTCATCTTCATTAATATCTAAGAGAGCTATTATTGGAAGTTTTTTCAGATCTTCCTTGCTTCTATATTCTTCTTTTAGGA
Source organism: Candidatus Heimdallarchaeota archaeon (assembly GCA_016839945.1). GTDB lineage: Archaea > Asgardarchaeota > Heimdallarchaeia > Heimdallarchaeales > Heimdallarchaeaceae > UBA460. The sequence goes on from JAEOTE010000025.1 coordinate 57,267, forward strand.
GTTTGTCACGTATTTCAGACATCTTTCTTCTTTCTCCAGAGTAGGTTGTGTGTTTAAAGTCTTATTATTACAATAATCACTCTGTCAAATAAGAATTTTGTTAACAATGTAATCATGAAAATTTGTTTACATCTTCTTTGAAGAAATAAAGTTTAAAAAGGCAAAAGCTAGCGCTTTAATAAATCGAAAGGTGTATACGAATTGCGAACACACAAAGTTAAAAGTTTGATATTTGTTTCAACGATGATTCTAGGATTAGTCCTAGCAAGTATATTAGGTTCTTCAATGAACTTCTCACCCTTAGAAAACACAACCTCTTTATCCCCCAATAATGAAATAATTTTATTTAATAACACAGATCCAATTATTGATGGATATTTAGATAGCTATTCAGACGAATGGGAAAATGCAACAATTTTAACTACTACCTATGGATTCCCAACTACAACAATAACAATACGTGTGCAAGCAAATGAGACATATTTATTCATGGGATTCAGTTTTACAATTCCTGAATATTCTCCAATAAATACAACTATACCTACAGGTGATAGTTATAATAACCAATCTCATACTTGGTTTACAATAGTATTTGACAATAATTTTGACCAAAAAATTGGAAATGAATTGTCTCCTGGAGATGCTATTGCTGTAAATTATAGAGCTGAAGGAGCTTATGATTGTTTCATTAATGGAACATCTCCTGAATCTTTTGTACTGGATGTAAACGCAACCGGTTTTAACGATGCAATTGGATTTCTAACCCAAAAAGAAGATGATTTTCATAATTATGAAATATCAATAGAAGTTGCAAAGAAGTTGAATTCAGGCGATGAAAATGGGTATGATATGAGAGTTCATGAAAGTGACAAATTGAAGTTTCTACTTCTAGCTTTTGAGAATGAGACAGCAGTATATAATTATACTACTTTAAATAGTCACATCACTGCCTGGAAAACTATAAGCTTAGAAACACAACACACTTACTTCTCCTATGTTGAAACTTATGATGAAATAGATGCTCTTCTATATGTCTCAGATTCATCATATACAAGTTTTTATAATCTGACAAGTATTGCTCATTTCTTATATCAATATGGAATGAACGCAACTATTGTTTTAGAGGATGCTTACGAATTTACAACTCCAAGTCTTGATTTAGTAGACTTAGTAATATTGCTTGGTTCTTTGACTGATTTAACTGAAGAAGAAATAGAAGCTCTTAGATTCTATGCAGCTGCTGGTGGAAGTCTAATGATATTAGCTGATGGAACAGATTCTGAAAGCAAGATTAATGATTTATTAACTCATTTTGATATGGAAATTTATAACTCAACTATTATCTCTAAGAATATTGCAGTTAATTCTTCTATTATAGTAACTGGAAATGATATCATAGATTTACCTTTTCTGGACTCTTCTACACTGTTAACTAATCAACCAATAAACGAAGTTGTTTATTATGGATCTGCTATTAACTTTACTGATGAGATTGGAGAAAAAATAATCCAATTCCAAGAAGGAGATTTGTATTCCACAATAAATGTGACAGGTGATTACTACATAGATTTGGATAAAAATGGTGAGTTCAATTCTTCAATCGATCTTTCTCTTAATGATTCAGCAACATTGCAGGCAGCCGTGGAATTACAAAGAGGAGGAAAAATAATAGTTACAGCTTCTGCTGAATTATTTAATCAAACTGCCTTCGCTCAAAAAGACAATAAGTACTTCTTACTCCGAGAAATACAATGGTTGTTGAACTCTCAAAATAGAATAAACATTCAAAGTTATGAAGTGCTTGAATCAGAAGTAGTAGAAGGTGAGGATATTCATGTCACCATCACAATTAAGGGAGACAATGATACTGTCCTTGATGATGTTCATGTATGGGTTACTCTTCAAACATTCAAGACAGATATAAATTCATCCGATTTATCAATAAAGGAAGATGGCATTAGCTACAATGGTTCTATAAATACTGACGTAGCTCCAGTAGCATTTGTTGATGTGTCAATTAGAATGCATAAAAGAGGATATGGCTACAATGAAACTGCACTTTATCAAGTTTTTATTGACCCACTACCAAGAGGCTTTATTAAAATAGATATTGTAGCTCTAATTATATTCGTTTGTTCTATTGGACTAGCAGGTATTGGAGCTTTTGCAATAAAGAAATACAAGTTCGAAAGCAATGGCGAATAAGCTTTGCTTTCAATTTTAATATTTTTATACTTTTGAATAAATCTTATTATAGTGATGTCTCATAATAATTTTAAGTGTGAAAATTAAATGATCAATTTAGCTATCTTCTCTGATGTTCATTCCAATCTAGAAGCGCTAAATGTTGTAGTTGATTATATTAAAGATATTTCACCTGATATCATAATATTCCTTGGTGATATAGTAGGATATGGTCCTAACCCTAAAGAATGTATTAAGATTGTTGAAGATATAGCTCAAATACATGTTGTGGGAAATCATGATTATGCCATTTTTACAGATAACTTCATGTATTTCAATCCTTTACCAAAGATTTCACTGTCATGGACAAAACAGCAACTTACTGATAAGGAAATCCAAATTCTAGGATCTCATCCATTTTTCTCAATTTTTCCATTGTTTGTCACTGAAGGTAATGCAATGTTTGTTCATGGTTCACCAAGAAAACCTCTAAGAGATTATGTATCTCCTAACCTACCCTCTTGGTCATATAACATGTTCTTCGAAATAACAAGAGAATTTACTGAAATAGATTTCCTCTTTCTAGGACACACTCACAAACCACTCCATATAATTAATGAGGAAAAGCACCTTCTCAACCCTGGTTCAGTAGGACAACCTAGAGATAAAAATCCCAAAGCATCTTTTATGACTTTTCAAATCAAGGAAAAAACAAAAGAATTTGAATTCGAACATGTTCGATTAGATTATGATGTTGAAACAACTTGCAAAAAGATGGAAGAACTTCAGTTTCATCCCTTTCTTATTAATAGATTAAGAAGAGGAATCTAATCATTAAATGATAAATACTATGTTTTGATTTCATCTTCATTCTGTGTTTCTTCGATTTCTTCTTCTTTCTTCTTATCTTCTTTTTGTTTATAATCCTTCAAAAATATTGAAGTAATTGCTGCTGTAATTAGAGTAAGACCTGTCCCTATAAGTGTTTGATAAATAATCGAAGCACCAGTTATTGCGGGATCTATAAGAAGACCCTCCATTAAAGATTGTGTTGTAATTGTTCCTACTCCTAATCCTGCTGGAGTAACAATTCCTGCTAGCAATGTTATTGAAGTTATAGAGGCAGAATCAATCAAAGAAAGGGTTTCTCCAAATGCCAATAGAGTAAATTTGAGAGAATAAAATTCCAGAATCCACCTTACAATTGTTGTAATAACTACATAAGTTGCAATAATTCTCTGTTTATACAGATTTTTTAGTGATGAGTAATAATTTAGCATAGCGGGATGAAAGGTATTCTCAAGCCAAAGATCTCCTTTCGATGAGAATCTCCCAACTATTTTTCTCAATATTTTGTAGAATATCTCTCCAACAGGGGGTAGGAATAAAATAAAAGATAATACGATTGTTCCAACAAGAGCGGAATAAAAAATAACCTTAGTCACAGTTTCAATTGTTGCAGCTTTATTCGGATCAATTAATTCAAAGTTTTGAATAATCGTCGGAATTGTTTTACCTAAAGCTACAATAAAGAAAATTAAAACTACAAAGAGATCTAGTATTCGAAAGAGGACGATAGCTGCAAGAGAAGAAGTTCTTGGAATTGAAACTGATCTCTTGTTGATCTCAACACTAACTATCTCTCCAGATTTTAAAGGACCCAATGTGCTAAATCCATATCCCACAAAGAAAGGAATAAGGAAATTTTTGAAAGAAAGACCTTTCGAAGATGGTTTAACAAGGACATAGAACCGAAATGCTTTGATGAAGAGACTAATAACCATGAAGGCTAATGCTAATAACAAGAATCCAAATGCTGATTGTAAGAATAAACCAAAAACATTACCTAAAGGTTCTTGCTTGTTTAAGTGATAAAAGAAATAAACAAGTGTTCCAAGCATAACCAAAATCACAAGTATTCTGAAGAAGTACTTTCGAAAAAAATGTTTTATGTTCATCCGTTTGTACCTTCAAATTCTATAAAAATAGATTTTCATATCAACAATCTAGAAGGATGAAGAAAGGAAAGGAATTAAGTTGCTTTGTTTTGATTACCCAGTTTCGACTCCGCCTTCTAGGAACCATTCGTAGGTACATTCACGACATACTTGTTTCTTTCTATAGACAGGATTATGACCAAAATAAGCAATTGGTTTAGACTTATCCTCAACTTCTTTTAAATTGCGACTATGACATTTAGGACATTCTTTAGCCATTTCTAATTTTCACCTTTAGAATTGTTTCTTGCTTCTTTCTTTAGTCACAACCTATAAAAAATTTGTGTAAGTTTCAATTGATGTTTAAAGTTTTCTTTTAAATGTTAAGGAAATTTTTAGAATAAATCATTAATTATGTGATTTATGTCGGAATGTTTTATACAAATAGAGTGTTAAAACACCCTAAATAGTTCTAGACATATTAAAAATGATATTAAAATATGCTAACCTGCTTTAGATTTTTTTCTTTTTTATGTGAATTTTACTCTATATAAGAATTCTTTAAAATATGAAAAATATAATCACATTAATGCAAACCATTGGAGATTTTTATGATGCATATATCAAGAACAAGGAAGATTTTCCTGACATTGATTATTTTTACAATGATGTCCCTCAAACATACGGTGATGCTGTAGATTTAGCACTTTCAATGCCTGAGTTTAAAATAGACTTAAATAAATTACAAGAAGCTAAAGAAGTTCTTCTTAATTATCATAAAAAACTAGGTTTGCTAACACCTAAAGTAAAAGATCATATTTTAAACCTGGAAAAAGGAGTAGTCATCGCAGGACAACAAGCAACAATCTTCGGTGGTTCAGGAATTATAGGTAACAAAATTGCTGCTCTAGCCAATATTAATGAAATAAGTAAAGAAAAGGGAAAAGAGTTAATTCCTGTTTTTCTAGTTAATACTCATGATGGAATTCAACCAGAAATAACAACAATACATTTACCTAATAACCAATCATCGACAAGTAAACCTATTATTTTACAAGATGTAAAAGATGGAGTAACATTGAACACCATTCAATCAAATAATCCAAGTTGGTTATACGAAAATCTAAATATAATAAGAAACAACTTCAATGAATTCAAAACAACTATTGATAAAGATAATCAGAAATTATTTAACGAAAAAGTTGACCATGTGCTTACTTTTCTAAGAGAAACATATAGAGCATCTTTAAATCTAGGGGAATGGGTTACATTAATTTGGGGTATTCAAGCAAATATAATCAATAATTGGGGTATAGTCTTTTTACCATCATCCGATGAAAGAATTAGAGATTTAACTACAAGCGGTTACGAATACATCTTAAAAAATAGAAAAGAATACATAGATGAATTTAATTCCGCAACCTCCAAGATTAAAGAAATGAATCTTAAGTCTACTACAGCTCCCAAGAAAAATGATTACTCTCCCTTCTTTTATGAGTGCCTTAACGATGGATACCGCATAAAATTAACTTGTACTGAAAATGAAAATGAATTACAGTTTCATGGAGTGTGTCCAATAGACGAGGTTGAGTACTCATTTGCAGTAGATAAAAATAATCCTGACTTATCTTCTTATAGCAAATATCTATCACCAAGGTTAGACACAAATCAAGCAATATTACAGACTTTCTTACCAACTTATATTAGGATTTCAGGTCCAGGTGAAATTAATTATAATGCTCAAGTTATTCCTCCAATAAGGAAAATTGGAATTCAATTTCCAATTTATGTGAAGTATACGCGAATGCTTTATAATACTCCATGGATAGAGAAAATAGCAAACGATTCAACAGTTGAAAAGCACTCTCTCTTTACAAAAGATTTCTTTAGCTTTCTTGGAAAAATTGCAAAATCACGAAGAAGAAAAGAAAAGGATCAACTTAGAGAAGCAACAATCACACTTACAGATTTTATTAAATCCAGAAAATCTGAATTAGAAAAATTGAAGGAAACACCAATACATCTACTAGAGAAATACAAATCTTATCAATTTGGAATGTATGATGAAAGACATCATTGGCAAGAAGTTAGTTGGCCTTGGTTTGTTATGGCTATAATAACGGGTTTAAACGATTGTTTAGCTTCCTATAAACGATACTATTCTGGAGATTTACCTATTGGTGGAATAGGGTTTATTAATTCAAGATTGTAAGTTTACAATATCTTTTGATACCAATCAAGATACATGTTTGTTATTTTTACAGATTCAAACTGATTGACTACTTTTTCTCTACCTTTTTTTCCTAATGATTTAGTTTTTGATTCATCTTCAAGTAATTGTATCATATAGTTTACAAAAGTATCTATATCTTCCAATTCATATACAAAACCGTTCTCATTGTGATCTAATACTTCAGTAACTCCACCAACATCCGGTGCTATTACAGGAACTTCACATGCCATTGCTTCTGCCAGTGTTAAACCAAAGCTCTCTTTAGAGCTCGCAGATAGTAAAGCAGATGCACAGTTGTATATGGGAGTCAAGGTGTTTCGAACTCCTTGAAAAATAACATGCTCACGAATATCTAGTTGGTTTGCCAATTCTTCACTTTTCTTTCTCTCAGGACCTTCACCAACCATAATAAGACCAACATCTGGAAATTGTTTGACAACTTCTGAAAAAGCTTCTACAATGAAAGGTGTGTTTTTAATAGGTCTAAAGTTTGACACATGAACAAAATTCTTCTCATGTTTAATTCTGAAATCACATATCTGAGTGTCAATTTTTCTATATTTATGGATGTCAATAGGATTGTAAAGAACCTCAATTTCTCTGTCATTAGCAAATTTAGTAGCTAATTCGTTTTTCATATAATTTGATACAGTCGAAAGACCATCAACAGAATTTAAGACGTGAGAAATTATTGGATTGTAAGCAGGATCAATCCCTAAAGTGTGAATATCGGAACCATGAGCTGTTATGGCTACAGGTACATTTGTTATTTGTTTCGCCAAATATGCAGATACTCCAACTGGAATGGCATAATGAATATGTAAAAGATCTAAATCCCATTTTTTGGTTATTTGAGCCAATTTTGATGCAGCTAGAATTGTGTAAGGTGCACCTATATCCCTGAAAAGTGGGTAGGAAAGGATATCTACCAAATGAAGTGTAATATTTGGATGTCTATATGTTCTTAGTAAAAAAGGTGTATCATAACTAATGAGATGTACATCATGACCCATTTTAGCTAACTCTATAGCGATTTGAGTTCCAACAATACCTGACCCTCCAACAGTTGGAAAACAATTAATTCCTATTTTCATGACAAAAATCTCTATGATTACACTCTTAAAAAAATTCTGTATGATAACTTTTTTGATTTTGTCTAGTAGGATTAAGAATCTCTAGTCATAAAGTCTACTCATAAACTCTTTTTGTTTTTTTACTACTTCTTTACTATTCTTTGCTTGTGAATAGCTTTTAAGATATTCACCATTGATTTTCATAAATTCTTCACCCCAGCTAACAAGATTCAGAATTTCTTTGCTTTGTTTTTTTGCTCCTAGAATATATAATGCAGAAGCTATTGCTTCCAAAGTGCTTAGTTTTGAAGGATCACCATAATTTGTGGGATTAGTCGCAACAAGAAAGGGTAAAGCTCTTCCTTTACCTCTCTCTAAAGCTTTTCTCCCACCTTCAATGTCATTCCAAGAACAGTCAACTCCAATAATTCCGAATTTCTTTGCGTTCTCTCTATCTTTTGGAGATAATGCAATTTTTGAGAAAGGAGAAAGCACAATACTGTTAGATTTGATGTGTTTAATGTTAATTTCTTTTGCTTTTTTAAACTTTATAACTCGGACTGCAGTACATAATTTTGGATTGCATGTGTGAAAATTACAGATGAAAACAGGAATAAATTTAATTTGTGTGTTATTCATTCAAAATCACTTTGAAGGTACATTCCTTGATTATTAAGATTGTAATGGCGATCCCGGTGCGACTCGAACGCACGACCATCTGCTTTCTTCATCGCTCAAGATATAGGAGGCAGACGCTCTATCCAAACTGAGCTACGGGACCTTGGTGAATTGTTATTTTCTTTTTCTTTTGAGTTTTACCTTTGCTAAGATTTTTGATTAATAAAAATAGAGGATATAAACAATGTCTATGTCGCAAAGGGGTCATATTCTTCTACTTTCTTCTTTAACTTCTTTATTTGTTCAGAGACAATATTAATATCTTCCTTCGATTTAAGATTTTTAAATAACTCCAGTGCATCTTCGTATGAGCGCAGTGCGATTTGTAGATTTTCTGGTGATTTTTTTGCAACATTTTCTTTGGCAAGATCAACATGGAGGTTTCCTATTCTAGTTTTTAACTCCTTCTCCTGTTTTTTATCTTTGATTTTAGTACTTGCATCTAGGGCACTTCTTAAGAAGTTTATTTTTTTATTTACATCTTTTTCTTTCTCTACTAAGGCTCTGAAATGCTTTATGCTAATATTATATTCTTTTTTAGCCCTTGCTGCATTTTGAGATAGTAAACATTCTCCTGCTAGAAGATGAGCTTTGGCTTTTTGTTCAATATCCTTTGATTTAATAGCCATAACGTTAGCAATTTGAGCACCAAAATTATGTGCTAGATTACCAATTTCGAGAAAAGTTAGAGCCCTGTTCATAAGATTTTTTTCACTTTTCCAGCAATCCGCTGCTCTATACGCAAAATAAATTGCTTCTTCAGGTTCTTCGTTTTTTATTGCTAGAGATATCAGATGTTCAAAAGTTCTTGCCGCATCTTTGAATCTCTTTGCATTATAATTAGCATTTGCTTCTTCTATGAGAACATTCATTTTTCCATCAATGTCTGACATTTATCTTCTTGTTATAATGCTTTATGCTAATTCTTAATTTTTTTGGATGTGGTTCATCTAACTAATTCTACTTCTCTTGAATTAAATCTCTGGCCATTTGAGAGTATTTTTCCAATTAAGGATTCTGTATAATTTTGTTGGATTCACGTCTTTCAATGGTGCATAATTTACACCAAAGTTATCCAGTTTTTTATTAAATTGTTTTAAACGTTTTATGAATGATTCATAGTTCTTACTCTCTCTTAAAGTCCAACCAATCTCAGCAACAGCAGCTAATCTAGGAAAGATTTGCCATTCCAACCTTTCTCTGTTAGGAACCCACTCACACCACAATGGGGCTTCAACACCAAGAATTTTTTCATGGTATTTTTCATGGAGGTTTTTTGGTATAGGTTCAAAGGAATATGTTTTTTGTAGAGGAATTAGAATGTAATTGTAATCTAAATATACGTGAAATAAATGAGAAGATACAATACTCCCTCCATTATAAATGTGATTTAGAATCTCGCTTTTCTTCCTCAACCACCATTGAGCAATTACTTCTTTATCTATACCATCATATAGTATTTCATTCCATCCCATTGCCTTTTTATCTTGAGATTTTAAGTAATCAACAATTCGTTTTGTGAAATAATTGCGAAGATCCTTAGTTTTTTTGATTTTTTCATCTTTCATTCTAGATTTACAATCAGCACATTTTTTCCAACGTTTTATGGGAACCTCATCTCCACCAATATGTATTATATCAGAAGGAAATAATTCCATTATCTCATTTAATGTGTTTTTTAGAAAATTGAAGGTTTCCTCTTGACCAACGCAGAAAATATCTTTGAAAATACCTGGTTTTATTGCTACTTCTTTTTGTTTTTTTTGACAACTTAATTCTGGATATGCCGCAATAGCTGCTCTACAATGCCCTGGCATTTCAATTTCTGGGATTACAGTAATGAATCTGTCCTGAGCATATAACACAATCTCCTTTATATCTTCTTGAGTGTAAAAACCTTGGTGAGGTTTTCCTCGATATTTTTTACTCCACCATGTCTTGATTTTTGTATCTTCTCTTTTTGATCCAATATCAATTAATTTTGAATATTTCTTTATTTCAATCCTCCAACCTTGATCCTCTGTAAGGTGCCAATGGAAAACGTTCATCTTCATCAAAGCAAGAAGATCTAAGATGTGCTTGATTGTATCTATATCGTGAAAATGTCTTCCTACATCAAGCATGAATCCTCTCCATTTAAATCTAGGATAATCTTCAATCTTTAAACATGGAACTGTATGAATTTTTTCTTTGGAATCAATCTTTATTATCAGTTCTTCATGTATTAATTGTCTTAATGATTGAATTCCATAAAAAATACCTTTTGCAGTAAGTGCTTTAATGAAAATCGTTTCTTTGAGCACTTCGAGTATGTAGCCTTCATCTTCTAAATTTTTTAAGGAATCATCAAGAATAAAATTAATACTATTTGGATTATTACCACTATTTACTTCTTTAAGCTTATAACCTATAGATTCTATCATTAGCTCTAGGAAATACTTTACTAATGTAGAAAGATTTGATGTTGAATAAATGCAAGTACTTGAATTAAGGTAAAACTCTCCTTCTTTGTATTGAATATCTACTGGTAATGGTATCATTTCTCTTTTTGGAAATTCTACTTAATAGTTATTGAAAGTTTCGCAAAATTCTTGTTGGAGTCAATTTGAGGTTTTCCAAAGACAAAGGTTTTAAAGTTTCTTTTTTTTCATGCGAATGATAATATGACCGTTGCTGATTTTTTCCTAGAGATTTGGACAAGGTTTCAAAGTTGGGATATAACAACAATATTCGGAATAGTTCTAGCTGCGATAGGTTTATTCTTCCTTATTAGCGAAATTCGAACTAAAATAAAATATGGAACTACTTCCGAAAATTTAATGTTAGCTTTTATCGCTCTTACATTTGGACTAGTCCTAGTTCTAATTACTAAATGGTTGTTAGCAATTGCATTAAGTTTCTTTGTTTTAGCGGTTTACCAGACTATACAATTAAGAGAATCACCTGTTTGGAGAGAATTAATGATCGTATCTGTAGTTACATATCTTGTATTTCTTGTAGGTACAGTTGGTGATTATATTTTTGAAGTTGTAACTGGTGAGAAGAATGAAATCTTCACAGGTTGGGCTTACAACCTTATGATTTTTGTATTTATAATAATGGCATTAATCTTCTTTGGAAAGAAATTTGTGCTTGTAAGTCGATTAATGTCTCCACAAATTCTCTACCTAGTACTTTTTGCATTGGTTTATGTTGTTCTTTATCTTGGTACAAATATCCTTAGTAGAACAGCAGGAATAGAAGCAGAAAATCTAAATTGGTTTTACTTATCATCAGTATTAGATCAAAAAATAGCTGAAAGGATAATCTTTCTCTCTCTGGCTCCTTATGAAGTTCTTATTGTAGTATCGTTTGTAATGTATTTCATATCTGGTCCATTATTAACAAAACTTTTAGGAATCAAACCTGTTGAAGATGAAAGAATTTTGAAGATAGTTGAAGAAATAAGAAAAAGACTAGGAATAAAGAGGAAAATAAAAGTTGGTTTTGTTGAAGCACCAATATTGAATGCAATGGCTTACGGTCCTTGGTTTGATCAGCGTATAGCCTTTATCTCACGCGAATTAAGCGATTTTACTGATGATGATATTAAAGGTATAGTCACTCATGAACTTGCTCATAATAAAAGATTGCATGTTGTATGGTTACAAATTATTGCATCTGCTGAGATGATTATTAAGAAAGCACTTCTTCTACCTGCTACAACTCTTGATTATGCAGCTTATAAACAGAATGTGCCTTTTGCCATTTACTTTTTAATTAACTATGGAATTATAGCATTCTTATTCATTTTTGTGAGGATTTTGGAGGGAGACGCAGACCTACAAACGAAGAAAGTAGGTTATGGAAAAGAATTAGCACAGGTTCTGTACAAGCTTGAAGGTTTTTATCAAGGTATTGCTGGTGATTTCGGATTGAATGTACAACTGCTTACAGGGAAAGAATTTACAGAAGAGGAAAAACAACGATTTCGAGGAGAAGCAGCCATTCGCTTATATCGCCATTTATATAGACCTGGAAGATGGGATATGATTTCCAATATCTTCATGTCGCATCCTAGAACAGCTTATAGGATTGTTGCAGTTCTGGAAGATGACTTCTCTCCAGTAAAAGGAGCACTTCTTCCTTATTGGCTTGTTTTACCAAACTTCATGCGAAGAAAAGCGATAAAACAATTGACAAATAAAAGAGAACAATTTTCCGAACTAATAACAGAAAAATATGATGAATATTATGGAGAAGAAGGAGTAAAAAACTTCCTAGAATTAACAAGAATGGAAGAACTTGTTTCTACACTAAAAGGTAGACATATTATTGCATATGATCATATTGCAGAAGATGTTGTTATAGGTGATGTTGAGGGGATTCAAATTAGTAAAACAATATGTCAACCTTTGCTTCTAAGAATTAAAACCCAAAAAGAAGAAAAACAAATTTTAATCACAGACTATGCTATAGCAGATGTTCAAAAAGATGGTCTTTATATATTAAAGAATGGAAGATTAGGAAAATTAACTTCTTGGGAAATTAATCCAAACAATAACAAACCAACTTTCATATTTGAAACCTTATCTGGAGAAAAGAAATCTTTTAAGACCAAGTATACAGGAAAAACTGTTGACTACTTTAATCAGCTAGTAGAAAAAAAAGTTATTTTCTACAAGGATGGATTGGATAGAGATGCTAAGATGAAGAGTTTTGAAATAGGATCTTCTTTTCAAAATACTGCATTTGTTTTCGAAGTTGATAATTCAGAAAAATATGAAACAATTGTAATTGGCGGTAATGAACTTATAATAGATCTTCCTCCCATACTTATGAGATTAGATAAAGATAAGATGAAATCTCAACATAATCTACTTAAATCGTTAATTGGAAGTTCTGTAATCCTTTTTACAAAAGAAGAATTAGAGATAGGAATAGCTTGTGAAATATCAGAAGTTACAGATAAAACCTTGAAATACAAAATCAAAGATAAGATATCAAAAATTGAGAAAAAGAAAATAGATTATATTTATCTATATGCTGATACTCCAAAATTTATGATGAAGAAACATATTTCATTATTTGATAGGTTTCTATACTGGTTATCAAACCGAAGAGAAATGAAATACATCTTTGGTTAATCCAAAGAGTATTTTTTTCTAAATATTCAATTCCTATATATTTTCTTACTACGTGTTTTTTGTCAGAATAATGCGTTTTTTTGATGTTTTAAGCATATTATGTGGGTATTAAACCTTGTTTTTAAGTAAGAGTAAGATTCTTGATTGATGAATGAAGAAGGGTCTATAATTAGCTATGTACTTAGAAAAGAATTTTCTACACGTAATATACACGTAAATGAAAATGCAACTTTCAAATTTGGTCGTAAGAAATATATCCTTGATTTTTATCTAGAGGAAGATCACATTGCTATCATAACAATGAATTGGAAAAGGACAATACCAACTAACAAACTTCTTCAACTTGAAGAATTAATTAAGTCACTTAACTTAAAGAAATTAGTTCTTATATGTAATTCAATTAGTGGAAACGCTAAGGATTTCTTGGCAAGAAGAGATATCCCAATTCAAGTGATCCATCTTAATGAAATAATCTACAAAGAAAAGAGTATTGAGGACTTTATTGTTAGCTCCTAGCTTTGTCTTTGTGGAAATAGCTTTCTAGAATTGTTTGCTTAGATAATGGATAAGCATTAAAACCTCTTCTTTGTAATTCTGCAGCAAATTTGATATTACTGCCATAAATAGTGTATATACTATCAGGATCACATTTCTCGCATATCTCAATTAACTCTGAAAAATCTGCATGGTCACTAATGGGAATGCCATGATCCACATTCATTCGAAACTTGTAGTTTGATGATATACACCAACCTGAAAAAGCAAATAATTTTGCATCGTATTTGTTTCTCATATACATATTAAATTCGTTTCTTCCTGATCTTAAAGGGGCATAAAGTATCCAATTCTTCTTTTCTTCAAGTATCTTCTTTTCCTCAGCATTTTGGTATGAAATTGCAGGAATACTTCCTTTGATATTTCTTGAAAGTAAGAGATTATTGATTTTGAAGTTTGATTCATGCATTATGTTTAAGTCTGTTAAGTCTGAAAATGCATGATAAAGCATTTGTGCTTTCCCCAATGGATACCCCATTAGAACCACAGGAATGTCATCCTCCAGATATTTTCTGATTTCTTCTTTTGTTTCCGATATTATTTGACTGTAGTTTGGAAACTCATAATTAGGAGAACCAAATGTACTTTCTATTATAAGAGTATCACATTTCTCGGGTTTGAAAGGTTCAAGAAATCCTTTATCTCTGATAGAAACATCACCAGTATACACAAGTTTTCCTTCACTCGAATTAATAACCAAAGCAGTAGACCCTACAATGTGACCACTTGGTTTTTGAACAAATGATGTTCCATTCATTGAATATTCTTGGAAAAAAGATGCTCCTTCGAAACTTGATGCAAAATGCTTGACTAACATCTCTGTTGTACTTGAAGTGATAATTTCTGTTGATGGTATTTTTCTAGGAATATGATCAGAATGAGCATGACTGTAAAAAATTAGAGGATAGAATTTTGAGTTAGTACTATCACAGACAACCTTCCAATCTTTTCCATCTACACAGATAACATTAGACAAATAAACCTTCATTTAATATCTATAATTAAGAATATCAGATTGTATAAATAGATTTATCTTACTGATTGAAAAAAAAGATAAAAAATAAAAATAAATGTTTAAAAAAACTATTTATTTTCCATGATTTCAATTGCTATACTTTTATCTGTAAGTTCTACATCTCGTGCAGCTTTACGGATAGCTTCTTTAGCAATTTCTACCATTTGATCAATAGTTAAATCTTCAGAGTATTTTTCCTTTAGATATGCAATCGCTTCAGAATCTCCTTCACCAATAGCTTTGGCTTTACAGGACATAACTGCACCACCTGGGTCTACAAACTGAAGGTTTGGGCCTGTGTGATCTATACCACCAAAGAGAATTCCAACTCCAAATGGACGCAAACCTCCTTGTTGAGTAAAGATTTGAACATAATCTGCTATCTTAATAGCCAGTCCTCGTACATCTATTGCTTCTCTATATGTGAGTCTAAAAATCTCAGCTTCAAGGCGAGAACGACTTATGAGAACTCTTCCATCTGCAGCAACACCCGCAAAAATAGCTTGAATAACATCAGAGATTTTATGAATTTTAAGATCTGGTTCATTCAAATCAATTAAGCGCAATAATCCTGCTAAAACAACACCATTCTTGCTTTTTATACCGATTGCAATACTTCCTCTACGAACTGATTCACGTGCATATTCAGTCTGAATAATTCTACCTTCTGGTGAATACATAAGAGGAGATCTATCATATCCCATTGATTGTGGTCCTAACATTTTTTTATTCCTCCATAATACTCTTTACTTCTTCAGGAGTAAGTCGCTTTGTTCCTTTTTTGTTAACAACAGCTATATCCATTCCATCGCCAGTAGCAGTATCTCTACTAATGGCAGTTGCTAATGCTTTTATTGCTAATTTTATGCCTTCTGCTTCTGGAAGGTTTTCTTTCCAAGAGGATTCTAGAACACCATAAGCGATCATAGATCCAGATCCTGTAGATGCAAAATCTTCATCTGTTATACCACCTGCCATATCTAATGTGTAAACATGAGGTCCTTCTTCGTCTAGACCACATACTAACAAAGCAACCCAGTATGGAAAGTAAGATCGGTATTGTTCATACATGATTGATGCTAGGAGATTTCCAGCCATTTTTGTAGATGGTGGATAACCTCGTCCAAGCTCATATAGATTGATATTTGCTCTAGTTAGATTTACTAAGTATTGAGCATCAGATACTAATCCTGCAATTGTCGCTACAGTGAATTTATTTAATTCATGTACTTTCTCAGCCTTCTTTGAAGCAACAAAACTACCCATTGAAGCCCTTTTATCAGCTGCTACAGCTACACCATCTTTAAATCTGAGTGCAATTGTAGTGGTTCCATGTTTAGGATCCATGAATGGGCTATTAGGTGTCCCGTTGAAATTCGGATTATTCATTTTATTTCCTCATTTTTTTTCTTATTCTCTAATTTAAATATTTAGTGATTTAACACTTGAAACGATTAGTTATATGGAATTTCGTTAAATTGAATTTCCTCTTCAATATCAACCTCAAAATTGCTTTCGTTGGAGATTTCATTACTAATCCAATTAGAAATCAGTTGCATCTCTGAATAACTAGGCTTGATTGAACGATATTCTATATCGATATATTCAGAATTTATGTACATGTGTATTTGATTTCCATTGTGATCTTCCCAGCATAATTCAAGACTTTGTTCTGCTTCTTTTCTATACAAATATCTGAAACGACTAAACCATTTCTTTTGTAGATATGATGCAAGAAACTCTTGTTCATGTGGAGGAATAATCTTCAGTCTTTTCCAATTTGAGAAATATTGATTGTTATGAATGCTTACTGCCTTCTTACTTATTAACTCTTGAAATAACTGTCTAGTATACTCACTCCCTAAATCAGTTAATTCATAAGTACCGTTCTCGTTTTTGATCAAAAAATCTCTACTTTGTAATCTTTTTAGTGCTTTAGTCAACTGATGTTGATGCAAAGCTGTAGTCTTCTTCAATCCAGAAAATGAATATGAAATTCGAGAATCAGATAAAGTAAGCAGTAATTGAACCTCAGGAATTGTTAGATAATTATAATCATCATTAAAGAAATAATCATAAGGCAAATTATCTAATGTAGGAACCGAATTGTATTTGTTTTCGGCTATAGGATAATCATAATGCCTTTGGTCAACATTCATTTTCTTCATTATATTTTTCACATACTTCTTTATAATGACTCAGTTATATCATAAAATATACAAAATTATTGATTTTCAGTTTTTTTCTTAGTTTGTTTGCTATCTTTAGAAACTTTATTAGCTTCTTCTTCAGTGTCTAAAACAATTGTTTCTACAGCTGTGGGATGTAAGTATACTTCTCCATCAAGAATTGTATAAGGTATTCTTCTTTGATCTATCCAAGGAGCCATCTCTCTAAATTCTTTAAACATATCATTACTCACAATCATACCATTTTCTTCTTCAGCTAGTCTTAAAATGAACTTATCACCATCTACTCTAGCTGGTAGCATTTTTATGGCGCCTTCTTTTACCAATTTATCCAATCTTCTTTGATCATCTATTTGATATCTTAAAGCTGCGTCAGCAACAGTAATTATTTTTCTGAAATTTGCTTTGCTTAACCTGTTTATCATTGTTTCAATATTGCTAATTTTAGGTTTTTCAGAGAAACTTTTCTCTTCCCATGCAATATTACTCCCATCTAATACAGCTGTTTCTAGAGCATAAGATGTTACGGGATATGTTCTAGGGGCACTATCTCGAGCTCTTTGTGCAATTCCTTGGACAATGTCTCTAGAGAAATAAGCTATACCAATAAATAAGGAAGTAATAATAATTACGTAAATTATTATGGGATCAAAAGGTGGAGTAATCTCTTCTTGCGGAAAAACAGTGATAAATGTGAAAATTGTAGGTTGAAGGTTTGAATACCATCTGGTTTCTGAAATAGTAATCCATTCTAAATCTATCCAAAATCTGAAGGAGGTTGTACCTTGAGTATGAGGTTCTCCTGATAATGAGAGATCATTGCTTCCAGACAATATTTGAATAGAATTTGGTAATCCACTTTCCTCAAATGCAATATTAGTACTTTCAACATAAGGAACTACTCTTAAGATTTCAATTTCATTGTTTGTTATTGTATAATGAACCTCACATGTTTCACCTTCAGTAGCATTAATTGGTAGATTCACATTGTTTACAACAATATCAGGCATGACAATTACATCTAAAGGGTCACTTGACCCAAGAATTTGAACTGCCGGTTCACCAATAATTCTATAGGAAAAAGTAAATGAGAATTTCTTATACAAGTAAGTTTCTGGATTGAATCTTATCTTATCATCATGTGATTGTCCCTCTGTTAGTATTAACTCAAAAGAATCAATAAAAGTATTTATTGAACCAGTAGTTCCTGAAGTCTCAATGTTTGTAATTGTAACATTCGTAACCGTTATTCCTCCAACATTGGCAATGACATAATCTACTTCATTGATTGTATCTCGAGTCAAATAAGACGGATTTATGGGGAAGTACATTCTCACAATTCCTGTTTGGGAAATTGTTAGATTAAATGAAATATATTTAATATAAACTTCTGTGGAAGTACTATTTGCAAGAGCTGTAAGGTTATAAATTCCCTCGGGTTGGCTATTAAAGGTAGACCAAATTACTGTTTCATTAAAAATCTCCGTTGTATTAACAATTAGCTCTCTCCCATAAACAAAATCATGAGATGGATTTGTTATATTGTATTTTATCGTCGCATCTGGAATAAACGTACCATTATCATATTGGAATTGAAAATAAATAAGGAGGTTATCTACTCCTCTAACAATTTCTGTTGAATTTAAACTTGCAGAGAAAGTAGCATTAAAAGAATTTGAATAGTAAAATTCTTCATTGTTATTTTGTTTAGCTATTGTGGAAAATGACTCAGAAGACTCTGTTATTACCAAACTTAACAATAAGAAAAGTAAAATCCCTATTGACCTAATATTCAATAGCCTTCCAAACATTTATACACTTCTATTCTATTCTATTCAATATAGCTTAAAAATGGGGTCTAATAAGTTTACCGAGAAAAACTTATAACAGAAAAATCGAAAAAAAATCTTCATTTTGAATGAAATTAGTTGGACGACGCGATAATACCCCTGATTTTGTTAGGAAGCCGTCTAGGACCTTCCTAGTAACATTCATCTATGCGCTTTACCCGGTTCATATGAACCCTATTTAAGCTTGCTCCAAGATGATTGACCGTTTCAACGTATCCTATATCTTCCTCAGCAAATTATCTCAACAATGTCACCATTGTCTTCATCGCATCCTAGTCAACAGATATAGGTCGTTCCGTTTCTGTTCCAAGAGCCATGCTCTCACATGGTGGACTTGCGTCCACATCTTTTTACGGAGTCAGGAGGTTCCTCAGTGTAAACCGTAGTTACTCTACCGCCTCGTCCAGTTA
>JAEOTE010000026.1 GCA_016839945.1 Candidatus Heimdallarchaeota archaeon
ATGAAGTTAACTAGGCTTATTGAGAACTTTGGAGCAATAATGGTTAAGTCAACGGAGAGAATGGAGGACTACATAAACACGCTTGATTCTAGAATTTCAACCATTGAACAATCTCTAGGCATCGCTAGATCTGCTACTATACAACCTTCTTTTTCAATACCAGCAGCTGCTCCTGCTGCAGCAATGCCAGCACCTGCTCAGGTATCAGCGCCTCAAACTTCAGGAGCACCAAACCTTTCAGAAAATGTTGGAGCACCTAATTTAAGTGCAGCACCTCCAGCAAGTGTTGATGTTCCTTCCTTAGAAGGAGGTGGAGATATTCCTGCACCTGCAATGGGATCAAGTCCTGTAACAGGAGCGGGTATAAGTAGTAGTGATCTCTTAAAAGCAGCTTCTAAACTGCAAAAAGCTCCAGTAACAGAACCAGGTGCACCCGGAGATCCAGGAATGGCTCCAACACCAGCTTTCAGTCCATTTGGAGCGAGTGCTGATGATATTAAAAATATTAAATCAGGTTTAACAAAAGTAGACCCAGATGAGCATAGAAAAGAAAGAGCTGCAGCTCAAGCTGGAGGTTCAATGCCAGCTGGAATGGCTTTAAACATGGAAGTTAAGGATGTATTGGCAAAAAGGGCATCTCGTTTGAAGGAAGATGATGATGACGAAGATGATTTCGAACCAACTGTCGCTGCTCCAGAAACACCTCAAAAATCTACAAAGCAAATGAAAGAAGCTTTGCAATTTGAGCTTAGGGATGCATTTAGTAGTCTATTAGAAAGCGACACTCAAGAAGAAGAAGATGAAGAATAAGATAGTTTTCTTCATTTTTCAAATCTGAATTATGGGAGAAAAATTCTTTGACAAATAAGGTTTTTTAGAGGAAAAACAATGCAACAGGAACACGATTTTATTGAATTTATTCTAGCTAAAAAAAATAAACAAAGCTATAACGAAAAAAGGATTTCAAAGGACCTTCAAGAAGTATATTCAGAAATAGAAGAATATCATAAGAAGCAAGAAGATCCTTATTATATCTGTAAAAACGCTAAAATTCTGCAAATTTTCCATTCCTCTTGGTTAGATGAAAATATCCAGTTTTCAGAAAATGTGTTTTATTATCTTGTAAGTTTATACTTACTGGATTGCATAAATTTTGAGACCTATAGATCAGGTATTCAAGAACTTTTTTTCAATAAATCCTTGTCGAACAAACAAATTTTAGCAGCAACTTGGGTTTATTTAGAAATACAAGAAAATAAATCTAAAAACAAAGCAAGCTATTTATCATATTTAGAATTCTGTAGAGAAATGGGGATAGCATCATTTTCTTACAAAATCTTCTCTAAAGAAATGAAGGAAATGTTTCCTGAAATTAAGAGAAGAGAAGAGGAAGAGAATATAGGAAAGGAAATTGATCGTTGTGTCAATAATTTAAGTGAAAGAGAAGAATATGTTGAGGAAGTAGCTAGTTTAGTAAGCGCAGATGTTATCAATTTCTTGGACCATTATTTAGAGAAAGAAATTTTAGATAAAGTATCTTATAATATAGCTAAAAATTTTAGCTCTCAAGTCAAAGTTAGTGAAAAAATTTCGTTAGTGGATTTCCAGAAAAAAATAGAGGAAGTGTATAAAAAAGAAAATTTCCCAGTTTTTCCAACTGTAATTGATCCAATCTTACAACCTCACGTCTCAAAATTAGATGTTAAAACTGTTAAAATGGAAGATTTAGCAAATATACCTCAAGATCAAGTGAAAGAATTTGCATCTATTAAAGCATACTCCAGTCCTTCCATTGCACAAAAAATCCGAATTACTTTTCTTGGAGGAGGGAATATCGGTAATATGGGCATTATTGTTCAGATAGATAATAATGCAATTCTTCTGGATTATGGTATGAGTGTAGCAAATAATTCTATTCCTAAATGGCATCCTTCTTTGAATTTTGTTAATGCAGTACTACTTACTCATGCACATTTAGACCACTCAGGGGCGCTACCTTACTTAATTACTCCTGAAAATGGGAAAAGATGGTATGCAAGTCCAACCACTAAAATTCTCACTGAGAAATTACTCTATAATACAAGTAACGTCGTGAAAGATAGGAACAGGAAGAAGATAAAATTTCTACCAATTTTAAAGAGTTATACTAAACCATCTAGATTAGTCAATTTATTCAACGTTTTTAATCCTCTGAAACCTAAAGAATCTGTTGAAATATCTCCAGGTTTTGAAGTTACTCCATATCCAGCATCACACTTATTTGGTAGCTATAGTTATGAGTTGAATATCTTTGGTAAGAAGGTGCTTTTTACTGGTGATTTTTCTCTAGATAAAAATGAACTATTCCCTGGAGCGAAATTACCAACAGACTGCGATGTAACAATTTTTGATGGAACTTATTACAATAGAGATATTCCACATGAAGATCCTAATGTTGTGCTAATGCAAGCAGCAGAAAGTTGTTCAAGGTTAATTATACCAGCTTTTTCTCTTGGACGAACTCAAGAAATGATAAAACGTTTAGAAAGATTGAGAATAAATAAGAAAATGAATGTTAAAACCACAGGCTTAGCAGCTGATATTACTAGAACGATGAGCATAAATGACGGGTACAAAAGCTACAAAAGAATCAGTCCTGAAGATTTTGAAGAAGGAGACATAATAGTAGGTGGACATGGTATGGTTCAGGGGGGATGCTCAAGAGAGCTTGTTGAAGCAACAAAAGAAGATGAAAAAACAGGAATCGTCATCTGTGGGTATCAAGCTCCAAACACTTTAGGATATGCATTAAAGACTCTTCATCCCCTTGCAACTCAAAATTATAAACAGAAGGTATTTAATGCACATATTAGTGGTCATTCTTCTCCTCAATCGTTGAATGAGTTTATCAACAAGATTGAAGGTGACAAAATCATGGTTCACACTCCTAAAAATACCAAAACTCTCAATAAACATAAAATCACAATTCCAAAATATCATCAAGAATTAATATTTAAGATTCAATAATTATACTTTTTTAGGAGAAATTTAAATAAAATAAAAAGAATTACGAAATTGCAATGAAATATAGAGTCTCTGTAATAGGAACAGGTTTTGTTGGATTAGTTACAGCTGTGTGTTTTGCAGATCGAAATATCAAAACTATTTGTAGCACGAAAAATGAGAAAAATGCAGAATTAATAAACAAAGGTATTCCTCCATTTTTTGAAAATAGACTTGAAGATTTATTGAAAAAAGCAATAGAAACAGGGAATCTGGTTTGTACTACAAATAGAGAAGAAGCAGTTTTAAATTCTGAAATTAGTTTAATAATTGTTGGAACTCCATTCAATCACATTGATAAAACAATAAATTTAGATTATATGGAACAAGCTGCTAAAGACATTGGAACTGTCCTTAAAGAAAAGAATGGTTATCACTTAACTGCTGTTAGATCTACTGTTGTTCCTGGAACTTCAAGGAACATAGTTGGAAGAAATTTAGCTGAAAAATCAGGAAAGAAATTAGGTGAAGAAATTGGCTTAGTGATGCAACCTGAGTTTTTAGCTGAGGGTAGATCAATTGAAGATACTTTCCGGCCTGATAGAATTATTATTGGTGAGTTTGATGAAAGGAGTGGTGATGTACTTCAGAAATTATATGAAGATTTCTATGGAAATCATATTGGAGAGGATTGTCCAATTTTGAGAATGAACATTGAAAGCGCAGAATTAGTCAAATATGGGAATAATTGTTTCCTTGCCACCAAAATTTCTTTTATCAATGAGCTAGCAAAGATTGCAGAACTTGTTCCTGGAGTCGATATAGATTTAGTGGCAAGAAGTATTGGTTTAGATTACAGAATAAATCCAAGATTCTTAGGAGCTGGAGTTGGTTGGGGAGGAAGTTGTTTTCCTAAAGATGTAAATGCTATAATTGCATTTGCAGGAGATAAGGGTTTGGAATCCCAATTACTACAAAGTGTTGTTGATGTAAATGATAGAGCTGCTTTACATGCCTTGGAATTAACCAAAGAGTTAATTGGAGATTTAAAAGAAAAAACAATTGCATTACTAGGTCTGGCATTTAAACCAGGGACTGACGACATGAGATATGCTCCAAGTAGACGAATTGCAATAGAAGCAATTAATCAAGGGGCTAAAATCCAGGGGTATGATCCCAGAACAAAAGAATCTGCAAAAATAGCTTTTCATCAAGATGGAACTGAGATAACGTTAAAGGATTCTGTTGAAGAAGTTCTGAAAAATGCAGACTGCGCTATTGTTTGTACTGAGTGGGATGAATTCAAAACACTAAAACCAAAAACGTTCATTCAACATATGAATAATCCATGTGTAGTAGATGGTCGAAGAATCTATGATACAACTGAATACTCCAAGGAACTCAATTACAAGGTTGTTGGTTATACTACAGAATAAGTCTTAGAATCAGACTTATCTTCCCAAACCAATACCACTATATTTTATTCCTTTTTCTCTAAATTTCGTATAGTTATAAACTCTACGCCCATCAATTACAATTGGTTGATTCATTTTGTCTAGAAACTCTTCTGGTTTGATATCAATATATTCTTTCCATTCAGTTGTAAGAATACAAGCATCAGCATCCATCAATGCATCTTGATAAGAATCTACAAAAGTAAGATGGGAATGATTCAATAGTTTTTTTGCATTTTCTACTGCTATAGGATCAGTTGTCACAACTTCTGCTTTTTCTTCTAGAAGTAATTTTATGATTGGTATTGAAGGAGCTTCTCGCATATCATCTGTTCCTGGTTTGAAAGATAAACCCAAAACAGCTATTTTCTTACTTTGAAGAGTAGTTTCTCCTAAAGCTACCTTCAAAAGTCTAATTGCTTCAAAAGGTTGAATTTCATTTATATCCAAAGCAGCTTTAAGCATTTTGGTTGAAAGACCAAATTCTCTTGATTTATGTAGAAATGCTCTAATATCTTTACCAAAACAGCTTCCACCCCAACCAACTCCAGCTTTCATAAATTTCTCAGAAATTCTATGGTCCATACCAACTGCTTCAACTACTTCGTTTATATCAGCGCCAAATTTCTCAGCTAAGCTAGCCATTTCATTAAAGAAAGAAATTTTTGTTGCTAAAAAGCAATTAGCTATATATTTTATCATTTCTGCGGAAGTTGGATCTACAATTACAAAAGGTGCAAGAAAACCATCATAACATTGCATCATGATATCTTTTGCATTATCATCAGTTACACCAATTACTACTCGATCAGGGTATAGAAAATCATTTACAGCAACACCTTCCCTTAAAAACTCTGGATTCATACCTAAACCGAAGTTTTCTCCTATTTTTAAACCGCTTTCCTTTTCAATGATTGGTCCAACATGATTAATAGTGGTTCCTGGAATACATGTACTCTTAACAACAATCATTTTGTATTTTTGTTGCTTCTTAAGAACTTGAGCAATTCCTTTGGCAGCATTTTCGACATATTCATAGCTCATCGAACCATCAGGAAGTGATGGGGTGCCGACACATATGAAAACAACATCTGAATTAGAAACCACATATTCAAAATCCAACATAGCTTCAAAGAGTCCTTTTTCTATTGCATCTTTCAGAAGTGTTTCTAATCCTTCTTCATATATTGGAGATACTCCTTTATTAATCATATC
>JAEOTE010000027.1 GCA_016839945.1 Candidatus Heimdallarchaeota archaeon
ATTCTATAATAGGCTTACCAACAGGTTTAAAGATTCTCGCTGAAGGAGGATCTGCTTTGGATGCTGTTGAGGAAAGTATTCGACTTATTGAAAACAATCCTTATGATATAACAGTTGGTTTTAATGGCTTTCCCAATCTTATGGGAGTTGTTGAGCTTGATGCATCAATTATGGAAGGAAAAACAAGGAAAGCAGGTGCCGTAGCTGCAATAAGAAATTATCGTCATCCAATCTCAATTGCAAGAAAAGTTATGGAAATAACTCCCCACGCATTTTTAGTAGGTGAGGGAGCAGAACGTTTTGCTCGTGCTCTTGGGCATGAAGATGAAGAAATTATTGACGAATTAGGTATTAGAAATTATCATAATATTATGGAAGGAAGAAGCTTAGAAATGCCTCTTGAAGCTCAACAACTGGTAAGAGAGTTATTTATGAGATTTGACGATCATTTACAAGAAGTGATGTCAGAATATCCTGTTAAAGAATGGTATCAGAAACTTAGTTTTGAACAGCAAGGAACTACTAATGTAATTTGTTTGGATAGGACAGGAGATTTAGCAGTTGGAGTATCTACTTCAGGTTTAGCAATGAAATTCCCAGGAAGAGTTGGAGATTCACCAGTTTTTGGAGCTGGGATTTATTGCACAGAAGAAGCAGGAGTAGCTTGTACAGGAAACGGAGAAATAGCTCTCAGATTGTCAACAGCAAGAATGGTAGCTAATAGAATTGAAAGAAAACAAACTCCTGAAAGAGCTGCTGAATTAGGTATTCTCGAATTAAAACAAATTCCAGATAAGGGAGTTTTGCATATCTTAACAATGGATAAAAAAGGTAGATGTTCTGGTGTTACTAATAAATCTGGTTTATATCATTATTATGCAGATTCTTCAATGAAAGAACCTGAAAAGCGAGCAAGTCATTATATCAAAATTTCCAAATAACATAGATATGAAATAGAAAGAAGAAACATAAGATGCTTCTTTAACCGAAGTATCTTAATATTATGCCAAATATAAACCACACTAATATTCCAACATCTGCAAGTGCAACTACTACAAAAGTGCCTATATTGAAAATTTTGTAATTTTGATCAGTGAGCTTTGGAATAACAAATTGGTAGACAAGTGGGATAATAATTAAAACACCAGCTATTGTTGCTTGTAGAAGTATTGTAGTTAATGGAATTATTTCGACATGTAATAAACTACCAATTAGGTTACCTACAATTGAACCAACAATAAGTACAAGTACAAGAATTAAGATTAATATCAAAGAATTTCTGTGCATTTCAACATTTTCTTTTGTACGATTTTCATCAGCACTATTTTTAATATTTGAAATAATTTGAATAGACAAAGGAACAACAATCAGTACAGATATCCACGTAAATGTTAGAATTAACATTTCATTATAGGTAGTGAGAATTCCTCCAGTGATAACTCCTCCAATAAGATAAACAGCAACCATAAAAAGTATCATAGGTATTAGGATCCATCTTAATGTACCAGATACAAATTCAGGTTTTCTAATTTCGGTAGGAGTAATTGTTTCATCTCTTTCAGGTTCAGATATGACTTCAATTTCAATCCGATCATATTTTATCATGGAATACTGATAAGCTACCATCAGTGCCCCAAAAATAACTATTCCATCATGTGGGAAGAAATTCCAAGGCAATATAAACACAAATGGAATAAAGGTTGCGAATAAGGTAATCCATATTCCTTTAACTACTTTCTCGTTGGGTTTTTTATCTATGTTTTTTACTTTTTCTGTATCCTTTTTCCTAAAAATTTGAACAAATTCATTCCATCTTGTTTGAAATCCAAAAAATGCTCTTGAGTAGAACTTTTTATCATCAATGAATGATTCTTTTCTCTTGAATTCCGTCTCCCTTGCTTCTTGTAATACCATTCTTTCTCTTACTGTTCTCTTTGATGTGTAAATGACAGCAATTAGAATAAATAAGAGTATAAATGGATACATAATTCCCCAGGAAATTTGTAGAGTGTTAAAATGAAATCTTGGTTCAGACAAAAACGAGAAGAACTCAAGAAATATTTCTAGTCCCCATAATACAGCTCCAGGAATAATTACTTGTATGATATTTCTTCCACCCATTCTTGGTGAGTTTTCAGGACCACTCGAACTCCAGAATTTCATAGTTAACAGAAATCCTACAATAATGAGTAAATAGAGAATCTGATTGCCTATGATAAAACCGTAATTATCTCGAGATCCTGCTAAAAATAAACCAAAGAAAGAAGCAACTAGAATAACAATTTTTAGAACAGTGAAAATTAATTTTCTGTACACAAATTGCTTTTCCTCTTTTGTGTTTGTATTAGGATCTTTATATCCCACTTCCTTTAATTTCATATCAAAATCATTTTTAGCAGTATATACTTCTGGCATAATTTTCATCAATAAAAATAAAGTAATTATGATGATGAATATTCTAGAGCCAATAATTATCATTTGGTATGCTGTTGTTAAACCATCTTTTAGTGGATCACTTAGTAAAATTATTGCGGGTATTCCCGAAACTAATGCGAGAATAAATAATACTTTGAACCAACTTTTCATACCTGAAGATTTATTTAAAGCAACACCTAATGCTTCGTATCTTCTCCTTTGACGTAAAACTGCTGGTGGGATAGAATCATCTGAAGACATTTTAGACACTTTTTGTAATCCTATAAGAGTTTATAAATTTTTACTACGATATGTTCAGACAAAACAAAAGAAGTTAAAGAAAAAAAGAGGAAAAATTAAGAATCTTTATACTCTGAAACCTCTTTGATTGATTCTACAAGCTTAGATACAGTTATCTCTAAAACTTTTTCTCCTTTTTCTTTCGAAAAACCTTCTAGAGGTCCTGCTATACCTGTTTTTGTAAATTGAGCTGTTCTAGAAGTAAGATGTAGTCCACCAACTTCTCTACCCCATTTCTTTACAGATGTCAGTCCTTCAAATCTTTCTTGAATTACTAAATCAGGACATACAGCCCAGACTACAGAAGTTTCCATTGTAGCAGCGTGTATTCCTGAACGGAAACCAAACACAGATTCTATTAAATCTTCATCTGTCCACCATTCAAATAGAAAACAAAGCATGTTGTGAATATCATTGTATTCAGTAATTGCATTAGTTAACGGATTAGTATTACCTCCATGACCATTTACAATGACAATTTTTCTAAAACCATGGATATGTAAAGAGTGGATTACTTCCTTAACCATTTCTTCGAATGTTTGATGTGAAAGATAAAGAGTGCCTGGAAAATCTCTATGGTGAGGTGCTACTCCTATAGGTAAAGTGGGTAAACAAAAAACAGAAGGTAATTTTTCAGCAGTTTTTCTCGCGATATGTTCAGCAATCAGAAAATCAGTTCCAAGTGGATTTTGTGGCCCATGTTGTTCGGTACTTCCAATAGGAATAAGGAAAACAGTTTTTTCTCGATCAAGTTTTTCTACATCAGTCCATGAAATCTCATGCAAGAGATATCTTTCTGAATTCATAAAACTAATCTAGAGAATTACTATTTATTTGTTGTTGTTTCATTTCATGTATTCGTCAAAATATTTCAGCATGATATCTGGTTTCTTTCCAAAATAATTATACATATCAAAACGATGTAATTTGTAATTTTCTTCAAAGAATAAGACTTTCTTTGGATCAGGGCTATCATCATAGAACTTCTGAATATCTTTCAATGATGCCCACTTATCTGTTTTAGCTTGTACAAAGAAAACTGGACATGTTATAGCCTTGCAGTAATCTAAAGGAGACATTTCTGAAAACCATTTTCCACTCCAAATCCTGCTGATAAGAAATACAAATGGAATTACAAATATTGCACTTATAACAGTATATAGATTAACTACTAAATTCCAGATAAAGTGGTTAGCCGAAACAGGTTGTAGAGCAAATAGACATTCAATATCTTGATATAATTCTGGATTATGATGCATACCAATTATTGTTGCATTAGCCCCGGTACACATGCTGAAAAAACCTTTCTTCTTATTCTTCAAATCTGGTCTGGAATTGATATAATGTATTACAGCATTAACATCTTTATATTCGTCTAAACCAACATAGACTTTTCCAGATTTACTTTTACCACTTTCCCCATGATTTCTTAAATCAAAGAAAATTACTGAATAACTAGCATTTTGAAGTTGTTTTACGGTTGGAAGAAATTTAACTTCTATTTCTGTAATTTTTGCTAATCCTTGATTCTTTGAATCAAATCCCACTCTACTAAAATAACCTGGATGAACCATAATGATTAATTTCTCAGAATCAGCAGGGATATACCAACCTTTCAGAATAATATCATCTTCAGTCTTAAATGATATATCTTCAAACTTTAAACCATAATCGCTAGGATTCTCTTTAATAGGTTGATTCATTGGATAAAGTAGAGAGTAGGAGAAGTATATTGAGATTAAGATTATTATAAAGAACAAAACACCAATAATTATACCAATTATTCCTCCAACATTCAAGCTAATTCATCTCTTTGTAAATATTGCAAAACTATTAGAAATTTGGTGTATATAAGGAATACTGCAGAAATGTTCATGATACAAAGGATAGAAAAGCTTAAAATAAAATAAAGATGAACAAAATTGATTAAGACCGGGTAGTCAAGCTTGGTATGATACATGCTTGGGGTGCATGTGATCGCGAGTTCAAATCTCGCCTCGGTCACCATATTTTTTACAAAATGTCTATTAAGTTTTTTCTGAAAAAAGCATCATATGACTCTATGTTATATTTTTTAAATGGATTGTAGCATTTAAGATTAAAATTGAGAAACGATTAAAATGACACAATCCGCTTATATCTTACTAAACGTTCAACCTGGAATGTTAGAACAAGTGCAAGAAGGACTCAAGGAAATAAAAGAAGTTACTGAAGTTTATGCTGTATATGGTATATACGATTTAATTGTTAAGATTGAATTTACTTCGATGGATGAATTAAAAAATCAAGTACTCAACAATAATATTATTGTTGAAGGAGTAAAAAACTCAATGACTATGATTTGTGTCAATTAGTTCTTGTTTTTATTTTGGTTTTGATAGTATATTTTCTATTCTTTCTACAAGTACTGTTGCTGGAATATCAAGAATGGTAATTTTAGCTCTTCTACCTCTTTTCCCCTCATCAATAGGACCTACAGTTTTTCCAATAATGCCAACTTTATGAAGCGTTTCCACTGCTGATCTGAAGGTTGATTTTCCTCTTGATTCTTCATCATATTCTTCACAAACAACAACATAATTTTCGTAACCTTCATCTACTGTTGTTGAAGTACTCCCAGATGATTTAAATTTTCTAGCAATCCCTAATGCAGCTAGAAGTTCCTGTGTTCTCAACTCCTCTAAAACATCTCTTCGTAATTCAGGATAAACATCTGATTTAGCTGCTCGAATATACTCTGGATTGATAAAGGATTCATTCTTTAAATCAGCAAGTTTTCCTGATCTGTAAAGTATTTCTAGTCCATGTCTAGCATTTTGAGATGATGCACAAATATCAGCAATCATATTCAATGTTTCTTCATTATATGAAGTTGGATAAAGAGCCATACTTGCTCTAAATTCAAGAATTTGAAGAAGTTCATTTCGATTATAACCTGAAACATCCATTTGATCGTGAATATGACCACTGAGTGGGATATTTAGTAGAGATCGCCATTCCATTGGTCTTGATATAATTATTGTTGAAATCATACTCTTCTCAGAACCAAAATACTCTCCAGCATGGAATATGCTTAAGATGTCCTCAGAATGGAGCATATTGGCTTCATCAAGAGCTATTATTAATCTTATTTCCTCTTTAGTCAATCTCTTTACAAGCATGTCCAGAATCTCTTCATCACTAAAACCTCTTGATTGTATTCTGAAGTGCTCAGAAAGAATATTACGGAGAATAGCAGTTTTACTTCTAAAAGAGTGACAATTATAGTAAAGAAATTTAACATTAATGTTTCTTGAGTTTGCAGCTTGCTCGAATCGATTCATAGTATATTTACATAAATTTGTTTTTCCAACTCCTGCGTCTCCGATTATCGCTACATTCACTGAAAAAGATCCTTCAGCTCCTAGTAAAGACCTGTAATTGCGCGCTAAACGCGCTATTTCGTCTTCTCTTGTAGGTAATTCAGGAGGAATAAATTCAGGATACATGGTTGATTCATTTTTGAAAATTGACTTACCAAACATTGCTTCTTCTACGAAATCGTAGCCTGACATATCAAATCTCCTTGACAAGAAATTAGTTAATATTTGAAATAAAAAGTCTTCCGCTATTAAATCAAATAATCTTTTTGCAAAAACAAAATGGTTTTAAAAAAGGAAATCTAAAATGCTTTATAATGAGCTCTGAAGAAGAACATCAAAAAAGAGACATAAAAGTTCATCTAATAGATTACGATGATGTTCCAGCTCACTCCTTTCCGTTTTTTACATCTTATAGAATGTTCTTTGATGAGCAAATAAGATGTTATGGTTTTTATGAAGATGAAGAACTAGTTGCAGTCACAGCTATTATTCCAGAAGAACAAGATTTTGAGGGTGGTTTTATATCTGTAGGATGTCCTATAATTTATGTCTTTGAGGTTCGAGAAGATCTTAGGAAAAAGGGTATAGGATACCTATGTGCTCAAACTTTGATACATAATGTAATAGAAGGAGATACAATTCAACTTTGTTGTTCACCCTTTGTTCGACCCTTTTGGCAAAAAGTTGGATTTGATATTGTTTATTTTGACCAGTCACTTTACATGAATAAAATGGTTCTAAAAAAAGGTGGGATAAAAGAAGAAGATGAAATTGAAGGATTCTCTTCTCCTTAATTATACTTTAGGTCCTGAAGAAATTCGTTTTATTATCATCCCTTCTAAGATATATGGACTTAGATTCATAGATAAGTTCAGAGCCTCTGTAAGCCTTCCTTCACTGTTAGAATAAATAGTCATTAATTCATCATCTTTTGCACAATAGTCTCCTAGCTTCTTATGAAGATAAACTCCGGAAACTTTATGTTTAGGAGCTCCTGCAGCAAAAGCAATTTTCTTTATTGTAGAATTAGATAGTTTAACAATATAACCATCTTTAGGAGCTGTAACTGTTGCTGTATATTCTCCAACAAGAATATCATCAGGAGTTACTGTTGAATTACCTCCTTGTACTCCTATAATTTCTTCCATTTTCTCTTTTGTTTTTCCCTTTTCTATATAATCTGATGCTAGTGAAGCTCCTTGACCTGGTTGTGCTAAACCTGCCATTTCAAACAAAATTCCAGCTAATTCTGCACTTTTTTCAAAAACACTTGTTGGACCTTTACCCATTATTACATTCAAAGCTTCTCTAGCTTCTAAAGCAGGTCCTATTGCTTTTCCAAGAGGTTGTTCTCCATAGCTCAATGCTCCTTCAATTTGTATGCCTAATCGACGACCAAGTTCTGTAGCTTCATGAGCATAGTTTATTGCATCTTCTTTTGTAGGCATTTTTGTACCTTCTCCTGTAGGGATATCAAGAACTAAATAGTCTACACCAGTTGATACTTTTTTGCTAAAAATGCTTGCAAGCATCTGACTATGAGGATCAATACCTAAAGGTTGTTCTACCCTATGAATTACTATTTCATCTAAAGGTGAAAGATCTAAAGTTCCTCCCCAAACTAGCATTCCTCGTGTTTTTGGTGCTATTTCAAGTATTTCATCTGCTGAGAAGTTAACATCACATAAGACTTCCATAGTGTCAGCAGTTCCAGAAGGACTTGTTATTGCTCTGGAACTTGTTTTTGGAATCAATAAACCAGCAGCAGCGACAGTAGGAACAATGATTAGTGAAACCTTGTTTCCTGGTATTCCACCTATAGAATGCTTATCATATACGGGTTCATCAAAATCAATTGTAGTTCCATATTCACTCATTGAGGAAGTTAAGAATTGTATTTCATCCATATTCAATCCTTTGTAAAATTGTGCTAGTGTAAACATCGAAATTTCTAAATCAGTATATTGCCCACTACAAATGTCATTTACAATTGATCGTATCTGGTTTTCCTTCCAAACACTCCCTATCCTTTTATTTTTTACATGCTCTAAAGAAGCGGGTTTTCTTCTAGCATAAACACTTACTTTTTGATCTTTTTTAATATTTAACAACTTAATCGAAGATTCTTTCAAACCTATTAATTCTGGTTCGATTAGATTCTCAGTAGCGATAATCTCACACATTATTTCTGCTGAATCACTCTTTACTTTGATATATGATGAGTGTTTCATTTTTAAATTACTTAAAGTTTGAGAGTTAATTAATGCAAAATCTCTCTCAGTGTTAAGATCAAATTTCTTAGTTTTCAAACTTGTCATTCTAAATCACACTTTATTGTATAATAATCAGAATTAAAATATCTTTTCTTCCGGAGAAAAAAAAGCAGAAATATTAACATATAACATTTTCGTTAATTGGTAAAATACCTAAAAATAGACAAAAACAAAGAGAAAAGAGATGAAATTTACTCTCTTTGTGCAAGTTTCTTTGATTCTCTATAGATTTTTATTTTCTGGAATACTCTAAACTGAAGGGCTGCAATTAAGGCTACAAATACAATTATTATTGGTATCCAAACAACCCATGTTGTAGTAGTATAGGGTAATCCCCATCCATGTAATCTTATCAACGTAATGTTTGCTCCTGCGAAATGTCCTGTAGCATTAGAATAGAACATTTCATAGGTCATATCATTTAGTAATCCTGTTTTTTTATCAAACACAAGAGTCATTACTGTTTTATTACTTACTTCGGTATATACTGTATTATGATAAATAACAACATCTTCTTGAACTTCCCATATTGTTTGATTAGCACTTGCAGCATTAGCTAAATATCCAAAATAGCCATCTGGATGATAAGTGTAATCTACAAAATCTTCAGTAATATTGATAGTTAAAGGTTGTAGGAATTTAAAAACAGCTAACTTGTGAAGATCAGTTGATTCATACCTAGCATTAACATCATTTACATATACAGAACACCACTCATGCACTCTTGGACGAGACAAAGTAGGTTCTGAATCTATTTGAATGAGAATTGTGTCTCCAGATTTTAATTTCTTGTCTCCTTCCGAAACATGAAAATTATCAGTTTTTTCAAAGTCATCTATTTTCCATCTTACCTTTTTGTCCTCGTTAATCGATTGATGATAATCAAGAGCATTCAAAAAAGCGTTAGTGATATTCATTGTATCTGGAACAAAAATTGTTTCAATTAAATCTCCAGGTTGTACTGTTTGATTAGGACTAATTTGATTTGATGGAGCAGAATTATCTAACATAGCAGCTCCAATTGATGCATTAAATAAGGTTAAATTGAAGAACAATAAAACTGACAATATACCAAAGATTCTTTTTTTATTCATATTGACCCCTATTTCTTTTATGTATTCTCGTTCTATCGTTCATTAACACACATTTTTAATGTTTTTGGTTTAAACTAATCATATTATTCTATAGTGAAATAAAGTCTCTTGTTATTCTTCCCTCTATTTTCAGATTTTAGAGGCTTAAATACGCCTATTTCTTTTGTATTTGCAACATGTACTCCTCCATCAGCTTGTTTGTCAACATCTTTTATTTCTACTATTCTTATTATCTTCACGCTTTCAGGTATTAGATTGACCTTAGTACGAATTAAATCTGGATCCTTGAGAGCTTCTTCTCTTTCCATAAAGGAAATTGAAACATCATAACCTTCTTCAATAATCCTTTTCATTTCTTCTTCGATTTCTTGAACACGATCTTGTCTTAAATGATCAATTTCAAAGTCAACTCTGCTTTTTTCAGGAGTTATATTCCCGCCAGTAACTACCGAATTGTATTTCTTGTAAAGCAATGAAGAAATCGAATGAAGAGCTGTGTGCATTTTCATTTGACTATAACGGTTTTCCCAATCAATTTTGCATTTTACCTTCTCACCCAACAGACTACTTGATGGAGGGGGTAAAAGCAGATGAAGGACTTTACCTTTACTGAAGATTACTTCTTTTACATTATAATTTTGACTTTGAGATGTAGTTAAAACACCTGTATCACTCTGTAAACCTCCCCCTCGGTATGAAAAAGCTGTTTTATCAAGGATAACAGCATCTTCTTCAACTGCAATTATCTCAGCTTCAAATTCTTTAATATAAGAATCAGTTTGAAAAAGTAATTCTGTCATGATTTTATGCAAAAATAGAGATAAAAAAACCTTGTGGATTGGAATTAAAGATCATTTAAGTGTTTTGAATACCTTACCTTCATTGTGACACAAAAGCTCAATCGCATGTCTCCCTGAGTAGATTACAGTCTGAACGCCACCTGTTGTCATAGCCCACTGTCCAGTCATATAGAAACAGTCCAACCCAGGAAGCTCTTTTTCAACACTTGCATAAAATGTTTTTGAACTAGGGAGGAATCCCATATACGCTCCTTTTTGATTAAGTGTATATCTCCAAAAAGTATATGGAGTTGCAACATCTGTAACCTCGATCTTCTTTGATATTCCTGGGTATCTCTTTTCTAACCATTTTATTACTTGGTCTACTAGTTTGTTTTTTTCTTCATTATACCTTTTCTTATCCTTACTTAACTCAAACCAATATTCCCACTCAGTTTCAAAATCTACTTGAATAACAGTTTTTCCTTCAGGAGCAAAAGAAGGACTATAATTGAAAAAACGAATCATTGTTAGAAACTTATCTTCATTTGCTACTTGTACAGGATTTGGAGTTTTAAAAAAAGTCATCCAGACTTCGTCTTTAAATTCCATATCTACTCCAAAACTTATGCAAACAAAAGGCTCTACAACCTTCCAATTTTTATATCTGTTTTTGATTTTTTCATTAACATACTTGCCTTCAAGCATGTTAAATATAACATTATAACCATCTATTGCAGAGATAACAAAATCTGAATTGAAAGCACTTCCATCTTCTAGGATAACGCCAACTGCTTTGTCATCTTTGACTAGAATGTCATCTACTTGTGATCGATATTTAATCGTACCTCCCAACTCTAAAAACCTATTTTCTAGCTTCTTAACAAAATCAAAAGAACCTTTTTTTAGAACTCCTAATTGTTTTTGATATACAAAACTTAAAATCATCCATAGAAATGCTACTGGCACTTCAGGTAGGAACATATTAAGCAAAAGCTCCCTAAACATTGGATCTTTTATTTTTTCTACATAATCCTTTACTTCCATCAAAGATTTTCCAAGAAAATATCTGAGTGATTTTCTATTTTGCCAAAATTCAACAATCCAATCTTTAGTTTTCATAAGTTCCATGGGTTTTTTGAAGCCAAATTCACTGATATCTGATTTTGCCATCCCTCGAATTCCCTTAATAAAGTGTTTGATAATTCTTTTATCCTTAGGAAAAAGTGAGAGTAAATCATTCTGAAATTTATCTAAATCAGCGGAAATATCTATAGATCTTTGGCTTGTTTCATCAATATATCGAGCATATACTTCTAAGCCCACATATTCAGCTTTATGAGCACCCACTTCTTCAAATATCCTATAGAGAGAAAGGCCAGGCTTATATCCTGCTATGAAATGAATTCCACCATCAATTAAGTATTGTTTCCTTCTCCAACATGCAGCTAAACCACCTGGAACAGGATTTCTTTCAAAAATAGTCACATTGTAATCATTCATTAAAGCATAGATTCCGGTTGACAATCCACCTAATCCCCCTCCAATAACTATAATTGATCTCTTGCTCATTTTTTCACTCTAGTAAATAATGACTTTCAACTTAATAATTCTTATTCACTGATAATTGGATTTATTATTTGAAGATTATCTACATCGATCAGACCATGATCTGTTATTTTTAAGTGGGGAATAACTGGGAGAGCTATAAAAGCTAAAGCCATGAAAGGTTCGGAGATTGATGGTTTCAATTCATCTAATGATTTAGTTAAAATCTTAAATTGTCCTACAACCTCTTTAAGTGGAAGAGAGCTCATGATACCTGCAAAATCTAATTGTAAAAGAGTTGTTTTCTCAGGAGTCACAATCACTTGACCGCCTTGAGATTCTTTTAGTTGCTTAATTGCAGCCAAGATTAAGTTATAGTCAGTTCCTGTGCAAATAAGCTGATGACTATCATGAGCAACAGTACTGGCAATAGCTGAGTTTTTTAGACCTAATCCCTTAACAAAACCTTTCCCAACTTTTTTCTCTTTTGTATGTCTATTTACCACAAAAACAGGCAGAATATCTTTTTCAATATCAGGAAGCAAAACTCCATCTTTGACATTAACTGTATGTTGAATTTTCTCTGTAATAAGAGAGTTCTCCTGTATACCAATTACTCTAACAACAACTTTCTCTTTATCTGACTTTATAACAAGATCATCAAACGAAGGTGTTTCTAGATTTGCCAGTGTATTGAAAATAAAACTAGGATATTCAGCTCTTTCCACTGGAATAATTAATTCTCCATTTCGAAAGATGATTTTACCATTAGATATCACTAGAGAAATATCAAAATCATACAGATTATTGACTACAACGATATCAGCTTTTTTTCCAGGAGCAATACCTCCTATTTGATTTTGAAGTCCAAGGTGTGTAGCTGTATTAATAGTCATCATCTGTAAAGCTTCTATTGGTTTGATGTCCAAATTTATCATTTTCTTATATGAATAATCTAGATGTCCTTTTTCAAAAAGATCGATTGGATTTCTGTCATCAGAAGCAATTAATAGGTGTCTTGAATCTATTTTATTCAAATCCAGTTTTGAAAGAATATTTTGTAAATCTTTTGCAAAAGATCCTTCCCTTAATTGAAGCTTCATACCCAAACGTAATTTTTCTAGTGCTTCATCAACTGATGTTGCTTCATGGTCAGAACTAATACCTGCAGCGATATAAGTCTGTAATTCCTTTCCACTTAGAAGAGGAGCATGACCTTCAATCATTTTTCCTGCTTCTTTAGCAGAATTGATTTTATTGACTACATCACCAAATCCATTTATTACTCCCGGATAATTCATCATTTCAGCTAGAGCAAAGATTTCCTTTTGTTTTATTAGTTCACTAATTTCTTCAGCTGATAGAACAGCTCCTGATGTTTCAAAACCTGGTAATGAAGGAACACAAGAAGGAAGCTCAATTAGAAAGGTAATAGGAGATTTTGATGCTTCAGAAATCAATAATTCCAATCCTTTCTTTCCAGTTATATTTACTAATTCATGTGGATCAATTACAACTGTGGTAGTCCCATGTGGTATAACAGCTTTAGCAAATTCTGTTAATGTTAACATTGATGATTCTATATGTATATGAGATTCAATCAGTCCAGGACAAATAATACTTCCAGAAACATCAATAACCTCAGTTTCTGTATCCTCAAAATCTATACTTAATAATCCTACATGTACTATTCTTCCTTTGGTTATAACAACATCAGCTTTAATGAGTTCTCTAGTATAGACATTGACAACTTCCCCTCCACTAAGAATTATGTCTGCTTTTATCTTTCCAGAAGCAGCATTGATTATCTCATGTGTATCCAAATCTACCACACATTAGACTAATTAACTTAAGATAAAAAGGTTAGGGATAAACTAATGCAGAGATTGAGGAAGGTTTTTATTAAACTCTAGCGGATATTTTACTGATAGTTTGAAAATCAAAGTTGTTTCAGATTCTGCAATGGATTTACCAATGGAAATTATAAAAAAGAACAATGTTTCAGTAGTTGCTCATATTGTTCACTTTGAAGATGAAGAAATGAAAATAGGAATAGAGATATCGGTAAAAGATTACTACAAAAAAATGAAGGAAATGAAAGAAATTCCAAAAAATGCTCCTCCTACTCCTCAAGATTTTTATGATGTCTTTCAAGCATGTTTTGAAGAGGAGAAATCAGAACATATTGTCTATGTTGGAGTTTCAGAGAAACTATCATCAACTGTAAATGTTGCTAGAATTGCATCAAGGAAATTCGAAAAAGGAATAACAATTTTTAATACAGAATCAGCTTCTGGAGTAGAAGGATTAATGGTTCTAGCAATTACTAAACTTCTGAAGAAAGGAAAATCATTAACCGAGATCTTGGAATTTATGGAGAAATTAAAAGAAGAATATATCTTGAGTGTTGGTTTCCATACCTTAGAGAATGTTCACAAATCTGGAAGACTAAAATCAAAATTTATTCTCAATCTTACCAAAATTATGGGAATAAAACCAATCGCTATTATGGAGTTACCTGGAGTTCTGAAATCAACATTACCCGGTTTTTTCACAGAGAAATCAATGGAAAAAAGAATAATCAAAACTGTAATGAAAAAAGCAAAAAGAGATAGAACATATGATATGGTAATTTCTCATGTAGAAAACTCAAAAGGCTCCCAAAGAATAGCAAAAAAAATAATAAAAAATCTGAACATAAAAGAACATTATACTACAGAAGCATCTCCAGTTGTAGGAACAAATACAGGAGAAGGAACAATCATAGTATCACTTCTACCATCAATTAAGTAATCATAAAAAAAAATTAATAAGAACTACTTCTTTCGATTTTCTAGAAAAACATTAATTCTCTTTGCTATCTCTTCTTCTTTTCCTTCATGAACTCTATGCATTTGTGTTTTAATTTGATTTACTTCTGATTCTTTGAGTACTAAAAACTTTTGAGCTTTTTCTGGTCCAATAAAATGGTCTTTTTCAGAAACGAACATTTGAATTGGTATATCAATTTCACTCTGTCTCCCTCTTATATCAAATGGATGAATAAATTCAACAACAAACCTTCTTAGACTCCAGTCATCATTTTTCTTCAATCTCTCTGCTGCCCAAGTCACATTTGCTGAATCACCTGTTCCTCTGATTTTTAAATAAAATCTATAGAGAGCAATAATCATTTTTTGAACAAAGGTCATTATAAATGTTGGAATCCAACCTAAGACTGGTAACCAGAAAGGAGTTCCATAATGCTCTTGAGGACTGAAAACTATCAATGTATGAGGTTTAGGTCCTTCCCCATCTAGACAATATTGAAAACTTTGAGATCCTCCACTGCAACTTCCAAGAATTATAAAATCCTTATCTTCAAAATTCAAATGCTTTATTAATATGGAAAGCTCAATGTTGTAATCATTTGGATTGAAATAACCTTTTTTGTGAGTAGTAATAGTTTTTCCGAAACCTCTAGGTTCGTAAAGAGTAACATTGCTATAGTATTGCAAAGCTTTGGCTATATTTGTGAAGTTATCAATTGCACTAAGCCATCCAGGGATTAATATAATGTTACGATGAGAATATTTCTCGTTAATGCAAGGAAATTTAGCTATTCTTACCTGAAATTCTGGTTTCTCTTTAACTTTGACATATTCAATAGTTGGTTCCATTATACCAATTTGAAAATATATACATTTATCTGTTTCTGAAGAGAAAAAGAAAAAGAGAGATTATTTGTCAGGATTCTCTTTGTGGCATAACCACCAATCTAAGCATTCAATACTTTCATCAGCAAGACGTTCTTTTGCTGTCTCAACATCACTTGCAGGAGGTATTATTACATGGTCTCCAAAAAGCTCGTTGTCAGGCCAATTTGCAGGCATGGCAACATCATATTTAGTAGCTACTTTCAAACCCTTAATCATTCTTAGAATCTCTTTCATATTACGACCAAGTTCTGAAGGATAGTAGAGAATAGCTCTAACAATTCCTTTAGGATCAAGAATAAAAACAGCTCTAACTGTATTGGATGATTTTGGATGGATCATCCCTAATCTTTTTGCTATCTCTCCATGATCTGCAATTATTGGGAATTTTATTTCTTCACCAATGTTCTCTTTAATCCAATCAACCCATTTAATGTGACTAAAAACTTGATCAATGCTTAATCCAAGAAGTTCAACATTCATTGATTTAAATTCATCGTAATGTTTCTGAAAAGAAACAAATTCAGTTGTACATACTGGAGTATAATCTGCAGGATGACTGAATAGAATAAGCCAATGTCCTGTGTAATCTCCTGGCAATTTCTTCATTCCATGAGTGGTTTGTACAACCATTTTTGGAAATGGAGTGCCTATTAGTGGGATTTTTCCTGTTTCTTCATATTCTTTTTGAGTCAATTATATCACTAATCAAACGTTCAAAGAATCTTTTTAAATCTTTTATTTTTACAAAAAATCTTACTGTAGTCTTTGTAATTATATTAAATACAGAAGGTTGTATAATATAGATATTATTCACGTTTTTAAAAGAAGAATCAATTCTTCTAAAATTAGCAAGGTGTATTCCTATGACATTTGAGGTAATAGATAAAATTTGTAATGAGCATAAAATGACAAAAATACCATTATTAAATTCAATAGAAATTAAAGGTGACAAAATTTTCTTATTTAAAGAGAAGCTTGATAGTGAGCTTCTGAAAACATACAAATATGACAAAATTACATCTAAGAAAGAACCTTTTACTATTGAAGATATTGATGGAGTTTTAGGAGAATTAAGAAATTACTTCAAAGAGAAGATGATTATATTCTATAAAAGTTCAAAAAAGATATAGTATCACAATTTTAAATTGCAATTAGTAAAAAACATCTTCTCCTTCTTTTGCAACTTCTTCTTCTCTAGCGATAATAGACCTTATCAGTCCATGAATAACATTAAATCTTGGAACTTTTTTCATGTATAATCGATAGGGGTAACCATAAGATTCTTGGAAGAGACTGTCTTTTTCATAAGAAGAGAGAAAGAAAGAGATTACAGCCATAATTGATAAAACATTAGATAATATTGAATTTATTAGAAAGATTAGAGAGAAGGATGCTATAATTATCCCTAGTGTTATTGGGTGTCTTACATAAGCAAAAATCATTAAATTTTTGAATTTGTTAAGATTGGTTGTTCCTTTTCTTTTTATCCATCTTCTGTGTGATGTAAGAATACCTAATAGTATCATGATTATCGCTAACAGTGCCAGTGAAGCAGCTATTATTGTGTAGTATGGTAGTTCAGTATACTCACCTATTGTCTCAGGTAGACTCAGTGAGAGTATAATGAACAACAAACCTATAGCTTGGAAAGTTTCATATCGAATACTTTTGAAAACTGAATGAATGAACCACAATAAAGCTACAAGGGAGAGGAAACCAATAGCTATCCAAAACCACACTTCATCTATCACAAGTGTATATTTGTATAGCTACTTATTGAATTTTTCTGCTATTAAAAATTCTTTTAAATGAAAGTATATCCATAATAACAGAGAATGGAAAATGTCTTCAAAACAGAATGTAGGATTTCTACTAATTCATGGATTTACAGGAACTCACTACGAAATGCAACCTTTAGCTGATTTTCTTATAGAAAAAGGTTTTACTGTAGAAAACATAACCTTACCAGGACATGAAACAACAGAAGAAGACCTAATTACTAAAAAATG
The DNA here is from genome assembly GCA_016839945.1 of Candidatus Heimdallarchaeota archaeon. GTDB lineage: Archaea > Asgardarchaeota > Heimdallarchaeia > Heimdallarchaeales > Heimdallarchaeaceae > UBA460. The sequence continues at coordinate 17,479 of JAEOTE010000027.1, forward strand.
GACAGAATTTACAGATTCTGCTCAAAAAGAGTTAGACAGATTAAAAGAAAAATGCGAAAAGGTTTTTGTCTGTGGACTTTCAATGGGTGGTGCAATTACTTTATATCTAGGTGCAACAAATCCTGACATTAATGGCGCTATTCCTATGGCAGCTGTTTGCAAACCTCCTGATTGGAGAATGTATTTCTTAGCTATTCCATTTGTACATCATATTTATCCTAAGTATAGAAATACTGAAAGTGGTTGGGAGGATTTACAAGCTTTGGAAACTCACAAAAGCTATGAAAATTATCCTATTAAATCAGTTAGTCAGCTTTTTTGGATGATTAGAAAAGTAAAGAAACTAACGAAGAAAATAGAAATCCCAATTTTAGTAGTACACAGTAAGAAGGATCTAAGTGTTCCAAAAAAACAAGCTGAATGGATATTCAATAATGTTCAATCTAAAGATAAAGAAATTGTAGAAATTGTCAAAGGAGGACATGTAATTCCTAAAGATGCAGGTAGGTTTCAGCTTTTTGAAGCTGTTGAGAAATGGATAGAAAAAAGGATATAATAAAACTAAAAACTATTAACTGCTTCTTTTATTGCATCATAGCATTTGTCTAGGAGTAAATTCATTCTTTCTTGTTCAACTTCATAAGGGAATTTAGGTAGATCAGATCTTTCTAACAATTCTTCCTTTGTTGTTTCATCAACCACTAAATCCTCTATTTTCTTTACTAGAAGCTCTAGATACTTTTGCTGAATTTCTAGTTCTTCTTTATATGTTATTGGTCCATGTCCTGGAACTACTTTCTTTGGTGTTAAATAGATCATTTGTGTGTATGCATCAATCCATAGATAAGGGTCTACTGTTGGATCTCCTCCATATGGGAACATCTCTGAAAAAAGTAAATCTCCTGCAATTATTACTTCATCTTTTGGAACATAAACATAACAACTTCCTTTGCAATGTCCATGAGTTTCGATAATCTCTACTTGTTCATCGTTTTCTTTTATAACATAATCTCCTACAAAGGTTTTAGTGGGTAGTGTAAGTTCCAAATCTTGCCATTTTTCCTTAAATTCAGGATTCTCCGAAAGAAAATTAGCTATTTTCTCTTCTGTCCAATTTTCTGCAAAATCTTTCTCCATCATCTTTTGAGTATCAACTGTAGCGATGATTTCGCAATCCTTGAAAACTTGATTACCACAAATATGATCATAATGATAATGGGTTAAAACTAGATACTTGATAGGGACTCCCATGATTTTTTCAGCTGCATCTCTTGCATTCTTAGCAGAGATAGGATCTAATCCACTATCAACCATTATTCCAATGTTCTTTAATTTAATAGAAGCCACATTACATCTAGTTTCTCCTTTTGTATGAGCCCAAACATTATCTGAAACTTGTTCAAGTTCAACCATTAAAATCAAAGAATGAATTTATTGGTTGAATAAATAGTTTTCTGAAAAATTATAAATTTCACAATTTCAACGAGAAACAACATATTGATTGATTTAGTATCATTTTATATATTGCAGAAAATTAAAAAAATAGAAGAACTAGTCAAACTAGTTCAATTTAGATTTTTTCTTACGAATTCTAGTAACTACAAACAGGAAAATACAAGCACTAATTATCGTACTAAAGATTATGGTATATTCAGTAAGATTAAAGTCAATTTTAGCCAATTCAGGAACAATTGGAGGTTCTCCAAAATATTTGTAAAAAACATCATAGTCTGTTCCAGCACCTGCATAATCAGTCCAATCACTCCATGCTACATGAACAGTGCCATCAGAATTGATTGCAAGAGAAGGATTAACAGAAGAACTAGTACTTTCTGTGGAAATGACTTCGGTAATGGTCCAAGAGGAGGAGGAAGCATTCCAACTCTTGTAGAAAATATCTACATCTGTTCCAGCTCCAGCAAAATTTGTATAATCGTACCAGACTATATGCACGTCCCCTGCAGAATCGACAGCAAGAGAAGGACGCTCCGAAAGAGCTGTACTTTCTGTTGACACAACTTCTGTTATAGTCCAGGAGGAGGAAGAAGCGTCCCAGTGTTTGTAGAAGATATCCGTATCTATTCCAGCTCCAGCATAATCAGTTTCATCATACCAAGCTATGTGAACATTTCCAGAACTATCGACAGCAAGAGAAGGATGATAAGAATGACCTGTACTTTCTGTTGACACAACTTCTGTTGTGGTCCAGGAGGAGGAGGAAGCATTCCATTGTTTGTAGAAAATATCAAAACTTGCCCCTGACCCATCCCACCACACTATATGGATATTACCAGAGGAGTCGATTGCAATTGAAGGATATACAGAATAACCTACATTCCCTGAAGAAACGATTTCTGTTAAAGTCCACAAGGATAAGGAAGCATTCCAACTCTTGTAGAAAATATCATTATCTGTTCCAGCTCCAGCATAATCTGTTTGATCCTGCCATGCTATGTGTAAATTCCTAACAGAATCAGTGATGAGAGAAGGATTATAAGAGTAACCTGTACTCTCTGAAGAAACGATTTCTGCAGTGGTCCAGGAGGAGGAGGAAGCGTTCCATTGTTTGTAGAAAATATCAGAGTCTGTTCCACTCCCAGCATAATTAGTATAATCGTACCAGACTATATGCACGTCCCCTGCAGAATCGACAGCAAGAGAAGGACGGATAGAATCATTTATACTTTCTGTGGACACGACTTCTGTAATGGTCCAGGAGGAGGAAGAAGCGTCCCAGCGCTTATAGAAAATATCATCTATTATTCCACTTCCAGCATAATCAGTAGTATCCTGCCAAGCTATGTGTATATTTCCTGCATTGTCAACAGCAAGAGAGGAGGAACCAGAATAATCCGTACTTTCTGTGGAAACAACTTCTGTTATGCTCCATTTCCAAGTAGTTCTATCAAAAGAATTTATGTTGTAATGGCTATTTTTTTCCTCTACCAGTGCTTTTACATTATTTACATTCAGAGAAGAAGTGTTTATTAAAAATCCTATAAGAATAATACTTGAAATCATAAAAAATCTCATTTTTTTCTTTTTCATATTATCAAACCTATTTCATTATCAATTTCGAACATATTTATACGAAATTTATGAATCATGAACATTAAGTGTAAAAAATAAAAACTTTTTCCAGTCTTTTATAAGCAATTAAATTTTTGAAACCTAAATTTCTTCAACTTAATAATGCAATTCTGAAGAAAATCCAGCTTATTAGATATAAAGAAAAAAGTCGTCTACAATTCATCTAGTAAATTGTAGATTTCTTCATCTATGTTATTCAATCTTTCTTCTAATTCTTCAATCAGTTTTCTTTTACCTTCCATCGTTTCAAACAGATTATTCATTCTTTCTACATATTTCGCTCTTGTTTTTCCTTCGTCTCCTTCACTTATTAAAACTTCAATAGAAGAGGTTATACGTTGATACTCCTGATCAATTCTATTTAGATTTGATTGTTCAGTGTTTATTTGCTCATCAATTTGTTTTTTCTCTTTTCTAATCTGTTTGATTTTCTTCAAAATATCAACTTGTTTTTCTTTTAGTGTATCTAATTTCAAAAGGTCATCCAAGTAGTCATCAGAAATTGATGCTATTGAAACACTTTCAGATGTTTTTCTAAAGGTTGGAATCTCTATCTTTGTAAGAGATTTAGGTTCTACATCTATTTTTGCTCTGAAATAGTTTGGAGTTTCTTTTGTATCAACTTTTATTTTCTTTTTATCTATTTCATAATCATACATTTTTGGAACTTCACAGATTACTGTTTTTTCCTCATCGCATTTATTGTCGATTTCCAATTTGTATTTTTTATTGTTAATATAGGTTTCAACATAGTATTGACCTGATAGAGATATACCTATTTTCTTTGACATAGATGTTTCTTCTTGTTTAACAACTATATCTTGTTCAACTAAATAAGGTACTATTTGTTTTTCTCCTTTTGGAACTCGCTTTAGCATAGCTTCTCCAGCATATTCACCTAAATCATAGATAGTTACTGGTCCTTCTTCCCATCCATAGCTGGTTATGTTTTCTATTTCAATTGCTTTGAATGGATGAGTTGCATGTTGCTGTTGATTATAGATATTGATTGTTTCTTTTGGAATATCCATAGAATTAAGCAATAACAAAGCTGATTCCCCTTTCTTAATTGATACAGGCTGTTTTAAGCTAAAGGAAACACTCTCTGTAGTAGTTATAATTTCAGCTGATTCTGCAGCTCCAACTGCATATTCATAAGGTTCCTCTTCCATATCCATATCAGCTACACTTGCAAAAGCTCTAGCTCGCTTTGCTTTCTTCATCGGTGCCCCTGCTACAGCAGCTGCCATTGGAGGTGGTGCAGCTCTTAAAGCTTCTTTATATTCTGCTTCAGGTGTCATTACACTTATTCCCATTTGTTTCGGTCTTTGAACAAAAGGACGATCGATAATCCAGGGTGAACTGATATCATATCTGAACGAGATTGGTAATCCAGTGATAAGTTTCATATTAGCATCTATCCAGTCTTGTTGTGAGTTATTTGTTACTAAACTCCACAATTCGAAAACAGCGTTTTCTTTATCAAGTGAATAAATTCTATATGAAGATTGCCAAGCTGGAAGTTCTGTTAGATAAGAAACATTAACTACTTTTTCTCCTTCTTCCGTAAAGGAAATTTTCAGATTTTTTACATCCTCTTTCTTACTTTTTACCAGTATTTCTAATTGATCTTCAAGCGTTTTTTGAAAGAATTCTTCAATTGGAACAACGTGTTTGATCTCATTTGAATCAAGGTGAAGAATTTGAGAATTTGCATCAACCAAAATAACTTCAAGTTTGGTTACTTCTTCACTTTCAGATTCTAGATATTGATAACCTACTAATTGTCCTTTTACAGTCTGTCCATCTTTAGTAGTTATATCAACTTTTGAGCCGGAAAGAACATCTAGAATTGAAGTAAATGCTTCACCTTCGTAATCAATCTCAAGATCTTTCATAATATCAGTGTCAAATGCAATAGATGAAAGCAGAGCTTCCCCTTCAATTTCTACTTTGAAGGTTTTAAGGAAATCATTTTGATTTTTAACTAGAACTGGAAATAACACTTCTTTTTCACTAAAAGAAGCATTGGATTTAAGCCATCCCACACCCATCTTATATAATATTACCTCATTAACTTCAAAAACTACCATTATAATCAAAAATTAATATGCTTGGTTTGACTTAAAACCTTATTGTTGCGATTCTATTTTATTAACAAAATCTTCTACATACTTAGTAATTTTTGCTTCTTTACCAGCATAAACTCTATGTACATCTCCCATGTTGACTATTTCCGATTTGGGATGGTAGTGAACAAATTTCATTGATTTTTCAGCTTTAATAAACCAATCACCTTCTCCATAGAAAATTATCTGAGGAACATCTAACTCTTTTTCTCTGCCTCTAATATCATAACCAAAAAAGAATTCAAAAAGAAAACGGAAGAGAGGATATAAATCGTTTTTAGTAAATTTATCTTTTGAGTACTTCAAATTTTTCATTTCATTTGGACTTTTAATTCTTAAATAGAGCATTAAGAAGAAGAAGATTATTTTATAAGCTAACCATAGAAGCGGCCAAGGTAAAAACCTTAACAACATAAACCACCACTTTGTGTCGTTTTTCGCACTTGGACTTGCAGCTAAGAAAGCAATAGGTTTTGGACCAAGTTTTTCGAGGAAGTATAGGTAACCAATATTGATCCCTGAGCAACTTCCCCAAAGATAAAATTGAGAATCTTTTAAATCATAATGTTTGATTATCTTTGCAAGCTCTTCTATAATAAATTTAGGTTTGTAAATTCCTCTTTTGCGAGGACCATTTGATTTTCCATGCCCTCTTGGCTCATAAACAATTATACTAGCAAATTGTTGAAATTGTTGTACTAAAGGCATTATACCTTCAAAATTTCCTAACCAGCCAAGAATTATGAGTATAATTCTATCTTTGTATTTCTCATTTTTGCAAGGAAAGAATGCATGATGTATTCTAATAAGCGGTTTTTCTGAGACAACAATAAAATTATCATGCATTTTTGAAAGTTTATTTATCATATAAATAAGTATATTGTAAGAAACATTAACGAATCATAATTTAATTAATTCTTAGATTTTATTAATGCGATTCTATTCTTTCAATGAATTTCTCTACATATTCAGCGACTTTTTCTTCATTTCCAGCATAAACTCTATGTACATCACCCATGTTTACAAGTTCTGAATCAGGATGATATTGAGCTAATTTCACAGAATTTTCAGGTTTAGTGAACCAATCACCTTCAGAGTATAAAATAATTTGAGGAATATCCAATTCCTCTTCTCTACCTCTAATATCATAATCATGTATGAATTCGAAAAGAAAACGAAATAAAGGATATAAATCCATATTAGCAATTCTGCCTTTTGATTTTTTTAGGTTTCTCTGTTCATCTGGATTTTTTATTCTTAAATAAACATTTAATGAGAAAAAAATAAACTTATAAGTTAGCCACAGAAGTGGATAGGGTAATATTTTAAGTATGTTAAACCACCATTTAGTGTTATTTTTATAATCGGGACTTGCAGCGAGAAAAGCTTTTGGTTTAGGACCAAGTTTTTCAATATGGTATAAATATCCAATTTCAATTCCAGCACAGCTCCCCCAAATATAAAATTGGGAATCTTTTAATTGATATTGTTCGATAATTTTAGCAAATTCCTCTGATATGATCGTAGGACCATAAATTCCTCTCTTATGCGGTTTACTTGATTTTCCATACCCTCTTGGATCATATGATATTATATTTGCAAATTGCTGAAATTGTTCTATTAATGGTAATATACCTTCAATGTTTCCCAGCCAACCAGGGATCATAACAATAAATCTATTTTTGTGCTTTTCTTCTTTACATTCGAAGAAAACATGACGTAGTTTTATGAAAGGTTTTTCAGAAATGGTAATATAGTTTTCTTCCATCACATCTAATTCGTTTTATTTGTAATAAACTTATTCCATAATTTATAAAGCTTGTAAATATTGATTAATATGATTTACAATATCATCTTCGTTTCCATCTATGAACCTATGAGCTTTACTATACTTTACAAGCTTTGATTTTGGATGGAATTGTGCTAAGTTCTCTGATTCTTTGGGTTTTGAGAACCAATCTTTATCTGCATAGAATATTAATTGAGGGACTCCTATCCCATCCTCTTTTCCTCGTATATCATATTTATGTATAAATTCTAGGATAATTCTGGCTTGCACATAGAAATCTAGTTCATAAAATCTCTCCATTGAATAATCAAAATTTTTTATATCTTCTGGACTTTGTTTGTTCAAATACATCTTAAAAATGATTTTATATATTTTATAAGCAGCCCATAAGATGGGGTAGGGTAAATAATTTACAATGCTAAACCATCTAAAAGTATAATGTTTAGAAGCAGTACTCACAGCCAAGATAGCTTTAGGTTTTGGACCTTTATTGTCAATGCAATATTGATAAGCTATTTCTGCACCAACACAGCTCCCCCAAATAAAATATTCATCTTCTTTTAATTGATAATGTTTTACAATTTCAGAAAGATCATCTGCATAACAAATTGGTTTATACAATCCTCGTTTTCTTGGTCCTGAGGATTTACCAAATCCTCGTGGTTCAAACATAATTACATTCGAAATTTCTTGGAAGGCTTTAACTAAAGGCAATCTCCTATCAATACTACTTAACCAACCAGGTATTAGAAGTATAGTTCTATTTTTGTATTCCTCATTAGTTGTAGGAAAAAAAGAATGTCTTAGGACTATTAGTGGTTTTTCTGAAACTGTTAGATATTTCTCTTCCATCCATTTGTGTGTAATATAGTTAATTAATAAATCATTCTTTCTAACTAACTGAAAATATAGCTGACAATAATATAATAATATACGTTAAAAATTTTCTTTAAATTAAATTTATATATTACACAAGTTTATTTCTAATATTATGAAAGTTAAAATCTTCACAGAAGTAACTACTTTTATCCCTGATGAGTTAGCAAAAGAATACAATATAGATTTCGTAGAGTTTTCTTTGTTAATTGACGGAAAATCTTACAAAGAAAAATCAGAGATTAATAGAGAAGAATTCATCAACACCATGAATGAGATGGACCCTTATCCAACTTCAAGCATGGCAAATCCAAACGAATATTTGGAAGCTTTTCAGAAAGCTGAAAATGAAGGATATGAAGAAATTCTATATATTGGGATTACCACTAATCTTTCTCAATCTCAAAATTCAGCTAAAATTGCATCCAAACAGATTAAGAAGGCTAAAGTTACTATATATGATAGTGAGATAATGGGTGCTTGTCAAGGAATCTTGGCTTTATCAGCTGCACATCTTTTTCAGAAAGGAAAATCAATGGATGAGGTCATTAAGCATCTTGATTCGATTAAAGAAATAACTTATGGTGCTGGATTATCCTCAAGTTTTGAAGTCTTATTTAAAACTGGTAGAGTTAAGAAAGGAGTAGCAATTTCAGCTATTTCCACAATTATGAGATTAAAACCTATGTATGAATTCAATTATGAGAAAGGAATAACAAGTTTGGGAGGAGGAAGAGGTTACAAAGGTGCAATCAAAATCTTGATAGAAAATTTCCTTGAGAAAACAGATGAAAACTTGGACTACATTCTAATTATGGGTGATGTCATTAATCCTGATCTAATGAAAAAAGTAGAAGCAGAAATAAAGAAAATAAGAAAAATTAAGGAAACATTCTATTGGCCTGTAACAGCAATGGCTGCACATACTTTAGGAAAAGGTTGTGTTGTTGCTGTTATTGGTCCGTCATGGGAAGTAGAACTGTAATTTATTTAGCCTGAACCTTGGCTAAGTAAAATATTTCTTAATTCTAAAATATCATTTAATATAAGATAAATTGCATTATCCAAAGAACGGAAAATATCACTTATTGAAACTATTAGCTTGAGATTCTTTCTCCTTTCTGCTTCATTAAATAAGGATTTCTTAATATTCAATTCCAATTCCTCCGCTCTTTCTATTGTAACAAAGAAGTATCTTGCAGTTGGATCATTTTCTCTCAATTCATCAATATTCTTGATATGCCTAGAAGTAGTTTCAGCATCTTCACATGAAGCCAGATAAATATAGTAATCCATTTCTCTAAAGAAGTCCTTTCCTGCAATTTCTTCGAGGTCAAATAATAGTGTTAAGACTATTCTCATAAAATATGTGTCAATTCTTGTTATGTACTCGTTTCTATCCAACTGATAGATGAAATCTATATTTTGATACTGAAAAAGTGCTTGAATTATAATATTATATGCGAGAGAATCTGAGGTTATAATACCTATTTTTGTTCTTCTGTTCAACAGATGTGAGATTTGTTGTATTGTGTTGAATCTTGATGCAATTTCTCGAACAATTTCTTCAATAGTTTTTGATCTGATTTGTTCATCAAGAATAACATTTTCAGTTAACGATTCACCTAGATACAATAACATTTCATCTGAAATCTCTTGAACATCATCAAATTGTTGTAAGAAACCTTCAATTGTTGTATAAATTTGATTATGTCCAAATTTCACTTTTTGATCACATTGTTTGTCATAGAAGATTAATATTTGACACATTGCTGATTCATTATTGAAAAGAAGGCGTTGATCCTTTATTTGAGAATCAGGTTTTTTAAAAGATACAATTAACAGATGATATAATGGAAAATGAGGTATTGGTAGAGGTCCATAGATTTCTAGGTGGGGGGAAGAAGCAGAAATCACTGGACTGTAAAAATTCCCAATTCCCATAATTTCCTCACTTGGTATATCAGGAATAGGTATTGAGCTACGTAAAGACATCCCAGCGTCATCTAAAACGAGTAAAGAGATGTAAGGTATGAATAAATTAGATGACATTTCAATCAGATTACTAATATTTGTTGATTTATTAAGAATTACATGAAATAAAAATCATTTCCTTAAGGCTTATTGACAGCTTTATAATCTGCATAAATTTTTTCAAGCTCTACTCTTCTCTTATTGGGATTTCTTTCTATTAGTGCTTCTAGAAAACAGAATATTGAAAGAAGTCTACATAAGCGAATCAAATGATAGCCAATTTTAACGGATTCTACAATTATTGTATCTTCTGGAACCATAAACAAAATACTTTGTTCCCAATAAGTTGTATCAGTGAGAAAAACATTAACAGATAGTTCCATCGCAAAAGACATTCCAATTGCAATAACAATGAGAATCAATCTAATCCATCTTAAATCTGTTCTTCTTATTACCTTGATTCCTTCTAACCATTTAACATCATGAGTTGTTACAATCAAAGTGCATGTTAAGAAAATCCAGAGAGGAGGTGATTCTGATAGATCAATCCAAGTTGAAACATAATCTTCAATGAGAAGAACAGGAGATAGTAAGCTAAGAAAGGCAATAACAAATGAAAGAAAGGAAAGCGACGATGATAATCTCATTATTCATGATAGTCTGGAAGAATTTATATAGTTTTGTTTTTACTTTCAAGTTTCATAAAGTCAATACTCCGCAAACTTATATACAAGAAAGAAAAAATTTTTCCAGATGATTTCTGAACCTACTAGAAAGCATATTACCAATGCTTCGTTATTTGCTGTATTATCGAAGATGGTGAGTATGGCAGTTGCTTTCTTCCAAACAGGTTCAGCCTTAGTCTATATCAATTTGGTTTTTGGAGTACTCTTCTATTTATCTGTGATATGGATAGGTTATGGATTGTGGTTATTTTATAAAGATGAAAATAATATAAAACTTCAATATGTGAGTTTGTTAGTGGCTATAGGAGGAATACTTGCTATCCCTATAGAGATTGTTAATCTTTTAGTTAAAACTGAAATAATAACAACAAATAATACTGGTACTATACTCTCTATGATATCGAAAAGTCTCCCAGCAATTGGTTTACTTGTAGGTTTTATTATATTGAAAAGTATTTTAGATTCATTTGTTCCTGCTAGAAGAAATATCTTCAAAGGGCAATTATCTTTACCTATTGGTTTTGCAATGACAGCAATTTATGTAATTGTATTAACTATTGTACCACTTGAAACAATGGTTATAGAAGTAGATGGGCAGAATCAAATAAAAAGTGAGTATCTTTATCTTTACTATTTTGTTAGTTTTTTGGAAATGGGAATGATTGTAATGGTTGTATTAGGATTCTGGTATTTAAGAAAGACTTTTCTAATGTTGGATAAGGTACCAAAAGAGTATTTTGAAAGAAAAAAGCAAGTGGAAGAGTATCCAGCTCAAAGATCTTATCCTGGAACATTTACAAGATTTTCTAGAACTCGAAGTCCAATAGTTCCCCCCTCAGCTGCTAAGAGTGAACCGGAAATTATTGATACCACGAGTAGTTCTGAGGTTATTTCTAAGAAAAAAATGTTTTGCGTTAAATGTGGTCTTGAACTTGAAGAAGATGCAGCTTTTTGTGCAAATTGCGGAGAAAAGAATCCATATTTAATAAAATAGGTGAGGATGATGAAAGTTTCTGAGGATGTTGCAAAGCATTTGTTTTACACAACTTGGGTTCTAATGGTACTCCAAATGCTTAAAGTTCTAAATACAACATTTCTAGGAATTTATGTCCCTCTTTTAGTAAATATTGTAGACGTTGCATTTGATTGTGCACTTATTCTCTTAGCAATAGGGATCATGCGTTTAGGAAAAGAAATAGAGAACATCAAGAAATGGATAGTGTCTAGTATTGCACTAATAATCGCAGGAGGAGTTGATATAATTACTTTAATTCTTTCATACAGCTTTCCTAATGAATCTTGGATTTTGGCTCCTTTCTTATACATAAGACTAGCTTTACTTATCTTTTATCTTGTTGCTTTACCTATTGCTTTTGCTTATATTAAATTCCATATAGATGATTTAGAAGAGATGAATATAATTCCAAGAAAAGGTAGATTTTTCATTCCAGCTGGTTATTTACTACAAATCTATCCTTATCTTATTCCTTGGATTGGAGATTATATGAATCCAAAAATTTTACCTCCAATAGTATCAAATCTTGGATTATTCTTCATACTTATCTCAGCATTTCTAATTATAGTAGGTTTTCTAGAACTAACAGTTGTTGTAAAAATGATACTAAAAGGATATACAGGTGAGGAATTTATTAAAAACGAAATTCAATTTTCTGCTGAAGAAACTATCGACCAAAAAATAGAAGGTGATGAGAATTAATAGACTTCAAGTATCAAAATTATTTACAAGTGGAACTATGATGGTGTTTGTATTTTATGTAATATTAGCAATTTTTTCAGTTGGATTACGTAATACAAGTTTACCAGGTTTAACTGCTATTCAATTACTCTTTCTTCCTATAATTATTGGAATTGCAGGAATTGGATATGGAGCATATCATCTCAGTTTTGACGAAAAAGAACCTTGGAAAAGTGGTAAAATAATCTTCTATATTATTACAATAGGAATAATATCTTTACTATTTGGTCAAATTGGATTAATTATAGCTGGATATGATGATGTGCAAGAGGTTGCTATACGTCCAGATTTTGTAATTGTAGGAAATGTCTTAATGATACTATCCTGCCTAGTTCTTGCAGTTAGTTTCTTTTTCTTGCATAAGCAGCTACGTGAGATGTATTTCAAAAAAATCTTCATTAAGATTCCGAATTGGTTCACAGTATTTTCTTACCTCTTACAAGCAGTTGCATATATTTTATTCTTTACCGCTTATTTCACTACTCAAGGGAATACACAAACAATTTTGGATGCTATTGGCATTGGAACTGCTGTAGTTGCTTTAATATTCCTATTAGTAGGTTTTATTCCAATCAACATATCTTTTAGAACATATTCACATTTAGTAGAGGATGAAGAATTACGAAAATAAGAAAATTATTTTTGAGATGAAAGAAGAGCATGTGATGTCTGGATTAAATCGTTGATTTTTCTTTCTATATGTTCAGGATTTGATAATATTGCAAAGGAAACTTGAAAATTAGTTGCTCCTTCTGTTAAAAAGATAATTTCGGTTAGAGAATTAGCAATTTCATTGAGTTTCTCTGTTTCATCATCCTTTAAAATAGCTAGAAAAGATACAAAAATATCTGTATCTCTTTTAGTTTTTAGGTAATCAACAGTTTTCTTCATTTTGTTAACTTGATGTAGGTCTAAAGGTTCGAAAATAAAAAGAAAACCTTCTGCTAGCTCAAACAATAAAGGAGCTAAAGAAACCAGATCTCTTTTGTAATCAATTATCGACATTTGGCATGAAAAAACATCATTTCCAATCGTCTTTTCAAAATTGATTGGTTCATACCCTCCCATAAATTGATAATCAGTCTGAGCTCCTTCTTTTGAAAAATACTTATCTATAACTTTCTGAACAAGAAAATTATCTCCATAAACAGATATTTTCACTTTAGGTTGTTCATCTGTTACTAATCTGACAGGGGAAGTATCCTTTGTTACTTCACTTTTTTGTGTTTGAACTTTTGAAAAGCTATCCGGTTCAGTGTTTTGATGCCAATTTATGAAATTATTCTTGATTTCCTCTTTTGCATCTATAACTAATTCAGGTGTTATAGAAACCTTTTTCTCATAAATAGACAGCCCATAAGCCATTGGTAGTGTTTTTATGAAATTAGATAAGGCAGTCGAATCAATATCTATTATAGATGAGAGAATATCTAAATCCCAGACATTCTTTTTTTCTATTAAAGACAACAAATGCTCTGCTAACGATTTTTCTTTTTCCATGCTCATTACACTATCTGTTTTTTATAGTTTAAAATATTTTCTTAAGTTTGTTAATTGCATTAAAGTTTTAAAGATATACTAGTTGTAATTTTAAGCAACGGTGGAAAAATGGTTCTTTTTGCAGACTTTCAATGGTGGACATATATTGCTCTGTTTGGTGCAGGACTAGTCAGTGGGGCAGTTTCACCTACTTTTGGCATAGGAGGGGGTCTTTTGAATGTCCCTATCTTGCTACTTGGATTTTCTTACCTTTTAGGTAGTGATCCTGGAAGCACTGCTACAGCTACCTCTCTAGGAGTAATTTTATTTACAGCATTGAGTGGTTCAATTTCTTACATTAGAGAAAGAAGAATTGATTTTCGAATTGCCTTAACGTTCATGATTTTTGCAATTCCTGGAGCTGTTTCTGGAGGTTTATTCTCAAATTGGTTGAAGGAACAAAACTATGAGACTGATGTATTTCAAATTATATTTGCATGCACAATGATAGTTATCGCAATTTACAAAATAACAACAATCTTTCTTCAACGGAGAAAGAAGAAAAAAGATCTTATTTCTGAAGATGATGAGTGCATGGAGTTAGAATGTGATGAAGAGCAACAAAATAAGCCTTTGTGGAAACAAACTGTGTTATACCGCGATTTTGAAGATAAAAGAGGTATAAAATTTACATACAAAGCTAAACTAATCCCAGGTATTTTCATAGCATCCGTAGGAGGTTTTATTGGAGCAACTCTAGGGCTTGGTGGTGGTATTATCTATGTTCCTATTCTAACTATGGCTCTTGGTATTCCTGCAGCGATTGCAACAGCAACGTCAACGTTTACCATTTTATTTGCTACACCTTTTGCAGTTGGTATTAGATCAATTGATAATATAATACGTTGGGATATTGTCTTCTGCATGGCAGCTGGAACTGTCATTACAGCTAATATAGTACCTAGGTTTCTCCACAAAATTAAATCCGAATTTATCTTAACAGGTTTTTGGGTGATTGCTATAGGGGCAGCAATTAGACTTTTAATTAAAGTTTTAACTGAAGCCAATATCTAATCATTTAATGATAGCTCTAATCCTGTAACCCTTTTTCAACACATCAGGAATAGGGATAGGTTGTCCTTTTTCATCATAAACCATTGTTACTTGGCAATGAAAATTGTTTTCCACAACTGAACGTTTCTTGTCTTCTTTCATTTCCATCATAAAGAATGATTTTGACCCTTGTCTATACAATTCTGGAGACTTAAACTCTATATTAGACCATCTTTCTTCTATTATGTTCAGAATTTTACTACTAGCATAGCCATCACCATATGGATTACCAAACTCTTCAAATTTATTCATAAAATCCTCATTTGTTAATGTTTGATTCAAAATTTGAATAATCTCCTTCTCATCAACCTTTACTAGAAAGTTTATCTTTGATTCTACAGTTTCAGGTCTTTCTGTATTAGGTCTGATTGTAATGCAAGGTTTCTTAAGAATAGAAGCTTCTTCTTGTAAGCCACCTGAATCAGTCAAAATTATTTTACATCTATCATCTTTCATTAATCTCAGAATAGATAAATAATCAATAGATGTGTAGATATGTATCTTCTTATTCTCTTGAAGCTTATCATAAAGATTAAACTCATTCAATTGTTTTTCTGTTCTAGGATGCATCAGGAAGATTATTGGCATTTGAATGAAATTTGATAAAGCATTTGAAATTTCTTTGAGATTTTGTTTGTTATCTACATTCGATACTCGATGAATTGTACATATGATAAATTCCTCATTTATTTCATCTAGTATTTCTTTTGCTTTAGGTGTGTGTTGTTCAAAAATATTATCACCATATAGTCTTATGGAATCAACGATGGTGTTACCAGTAAAATAAATTCTTTCAGGGTCTAAACCTTCATAAAGTAAATTAGTTATTGCTCGTTGAGATGGAACAAATAGAAGCGAAGAGATACTATCTACTAGCTTCCTATTAATCTCTTCTGGCATTGTGTTATCATAAGAACGTAATCCTGCTTCAATATGTCCAAAAGGAATGTTATTTTGAATACTAGCAAGGCAAGCTGCAACTACACTATTAGTATCCCCCACTGCTAAAACAATACTTGGTTGTGTTTTTTTTAATTCATCTCCAAGTTTACTAATCATTTCTCCTAATTGTACACTCTTATTCTCTGATTGAATATCTAGATTAATATTTGGTGAAGGTAAAGCTAAGGAATCAAAAAACTGTTTTGACATTTCTTGACTATAATGTTGTCCTGTGTGAATGATATATATTTGAAGATCACGAACTTTTGCTTCATTTATAATAGGAGCCATTTTTATTATTTCAGGTCTTGTTCCAACCACTAAAGCTATAGAACCCATCAATACTTTGTTACCACAAAGGAGAATATAAATCTTAGTGATTTATTAGTTGAATCTAAGAAATAAGATAAAAGTTCTTTTCCAAAATTTCAAGTAAATATTCTATTTGTTCTTCTGTTGGTAGTTGATTTGCTTCAAAATCCTTCAGAAAATCATCAATTTGTACTAGAATTGTTTTAGCAGTTTTTTCAAGTAATTTGCTTGATATTTTTGTTTGGATAATCATAATTATCTTATCACTTGCATAAAACGATAATGTAGATGTTGTCGTTTTTAATTCTTTAAACTGCTCTTCACTTGTTGTAGCTACATAATCTGAAACGAAATGAAATAATCCTGATAAATATCCTGAGGCAGCAACGATTTTCTCTTCGAAAGAAATTCTCATACTTCTTAATGGTGAGTATCCTAAGAGAGGATTACCTTCTCTATCAACAAGTAATATTGTTTCTATGCCATGTGACATCGATTGACTTTGATAAATTGATACAACTGAAACTACTAAAAATGTATAAATAACATCTACAATCTCAAAATATTCCAAATTATTCTCTACTAATCTTCGTCTAATTGTAACAATGAATGCAAATCCAATTAACATCAAAATTATAAAGAGGGTAACATCTCTTTTCAGTTTTAATCTTCTTTTCCTAGAGATTTTTGCGAGTTTCATATATCTTACATATACTCCTATAAAGAGAAAAGCACTTATTAAAATACAAAAACCATAAATGAAGCTGTAGATATCAGTGTAAATCACATTATAGATTGAAATTGTTAAAGTTTTGAATTCTAAGAGATTAGCTTCTAAAGGTATCAAAACGAAATATAGTACAAAAACTCCAAAAATTGCTGTAACAATTCGACTTGCTCTAGAAGGTAAAATCATTGATTGTTCCAAACATGCACCAAACAGAATTATTAAGGATAAAGATTGAAAAATTTGTAATAATCTGTATAATGTTGCAGTTTCATAAGTATACTCAAGAGCATCTATTATTATGAAAATTCCATAACTACTGAGAAATAAGGACCAATTAAGGTAAAATGGATTTTGCCTTCTTCTTCCCCAATATAGTGTAAGGATTCCTCCCATAATCAACGAAACAGCGAGAATATATTTGATGAATATTTCCATGTTTAACCCCAATTGTTAACCATACCCTAACAAGAAATATATCCTTTGATTCCTTAAAAAATTTCCTAGTACCTTGAAAGATAAAATTTCACTATTTAGTATCTTTATCTTCTTCGAATTCAGCTTTAGGATCCCAAATTTTACTTACTTTTTTTGTCTTTCTGATATTGAAGAATATGTACACTGAAGCTGAACCTCCCATCAAAATACCTATTATCCAGAAAGATGCTGAAAATCGACGAGGTTTGATTTTGACATAAAGATTTGCTTCGCTAACATCAGTCACCCAATCCTTTCCATCGAAAACTGCTACTTTAAGGTAATATGAACCAGCTTTCACATTTGTAAGATTCCAAGTATATGTGTTATATCCTGTTATGTTTGATGCTAAAACTGTCCAATTCCAACCATTCTCTGATATTAGAACTGTACTATTTAATGGATCATTATCTTCGTCATCCATTGCCCAACTGAAATCATAAGTATCATTGTAAGATATTGATCGCGAAGGGTTGGTAATCTTAACAGCAGGCAGATTGTTTGAATAGGTAAGGTGAGGTTCAGTTGCCATATAAACTAGAGCTGGAAAAACTATTTCACAGTTTGAAATAATCCTATCTCCTGGAGGGTTATAATAATCAAAATATGAACCTGTCCATAATGTTTCATAGCTCTCTATAGTTATAGGTACTATATCATAAGCATAATAGCAATAATCATTCCAAGTCCCTGAAGCTTCGTAACCACCTATTTCAGACCAAGCTGGAAAACCAGTTATTGATTTAAGTTCATCTATGATGGATTGAAATTCTGCAGCATCTTTCGCAGGGAGAGAGCTGTTATGACCCCAAGGTGCAATAATCGCTTCAATACCGCTATGAAGACTAACTGCAAAATTTATGAAATGAGTTTTAAGAAAATCTCTCACAATCCTTGTTTCAATCTCGCTAAATGGATATTCTCCTCTATAAAGATCATTAATTTTGTCTGTTGAAGCTCCTCCAGAAACATTCCAATAAGCGCCATAGTTTCTGTTTAAATCCACTCCTCCAGGTCTATCTTCTCCTGTAGTACCATCTGCATCTATATGAGTTGCATTTATTTCTGCCATGCTTGAAGTCTCATTCCAGAAGTAAACTTCTTCATATTCATCATCCAATCTAGTATCATTATCATCATCAATAGGATGAAGGTTTTTCCTTTGTTCAGGGAATATATGCATTATAGACACACCATCAGGATTAAGCATTGGGATAACATAAAGTTCAGTAGTTGTGAGCAAATCTTCATATTCTCCATTTTGAAAAGAATAAACTAATTTATCAATAAAATACAAGGAATCCTCGACTGAAATCAATTCTCGAGCATGATGAGCTGCATCAACATAGAATTCAGTCTTTGTTTTTGTTACTGATTCTTGTGTAATTCTTACACACCAGATATCTCTATCGTGGTATGTTTTACCTAATGAAAAAACTTCAATAATTTCAGGGAAAGAACTATTAAGATTCTGGAGTTTATCTGTTAGCTCATCATAATTATGATAAGGACCTAAAGACTCTCCCCAAAAAACCACATCATCACTAGGAATGCTACTAGGAGCTCCTAGCAATTCATCCCAAATCCAAACATAAGTATCACCATTTTGTTTTCTAATAGGGTATTGAGCTGAAGAAGAAGTTGTTACTTGAAAAAACTGATAATTGATAAGTAGAAAAATAAACATAAGAGTGTATAAGAAACTCCTTTTTCTCATCGATTCTATTTTATCGTTAATATTAATAAATCTCTCCCTTTAATTCATAACAACAAAATTAGTAAAAATGATTTTTAGCTAAAGCCAAATGCTTATAAATCGCTTGTGCGTAGTTGTGCCTAAACCGTAACGAAGTGAAAGTTATGTCAGATTACGATATTGCAATTGAAATCGATGCTCGTGGTAGCTTCTGTCCAGGACCAATGATGGAACTCATTAAAGCCATCAGACAAGCTGAAGTTGGAGAATATTTATCTCTTCTAAGTTCTGATGAAGGGACTAGAAATGATGTTCCAGCTTGGATAAATAAAGCTAAACATGAACTTTTGGAAATCATCAATGAAGATGGTCACGATAGATACATTGTAAAGAAACTACATTGAGGTCTCAGGATGAAGAAAGTTGTTATACTTGGTGGTGGATTTTCAGGGATATCAGTAGCTAATAAATTAGCTATGAAAACTAAAAGAAAGGACGTAGGAATCGTTCTTATTGAACCTAGAGATCATTTGGTATATGAACCACAATTATTATTCTGGGCTTTTAAAAACTATCCTCTATCTAAATTTACTAAACCTGTCACCAAAGTGCTAAATCCTCGAGTAACTTGGATTCAAACTAAAGCAACAAAGATTGATGATACTCAGAGAGCTGTTGAATTATCTAATGGTGAAACAATCTACTATGATTACTTAATTATTGCAACTGGTGCAAGCATGGAAGAGGATAAAATAGGAGCAACACATGATGATAATGTTCATCACTTCTATCTTCCTAAAGCAACTGAAGAACTTCAAAAGTCTTTAAGTAACTTTGAGGGAGGAACAATACTAATCTCCCCAACAACTATACCTTTTAAGTGTCCTCCTGCTCCAAATGAGTTTGCTTTCCTTTTAGACAACTACCTTAGGAAGAGAGGAATCAGAGATAAAACAAAGATAAAATTTCTATATCCACTTCTACGAGCTTACCCAGTACCTTCTGTTGCTGAAAAAATTCAAGAATTATATGAAAAACGTGGAATTGAATTTGTTGAATTTTTCAATTTTGAAAGTGTAGATAAAGATAACAAAAAAGTAATATCTTTAGAAGGAGATGAATTCGAATACGATATGTTAGTTTTGGTACCTCCTCATGAGGGTCAAGAAGTGATAAAGAATTCCGGGTTAGGTGACAGAGAAGGATTTGTACATACTGATAGATTTACACTTAAGGTTAAAGAGAAAGAAAATATTTATGCTATTGGTGATTGTACTGATTTACCTGTATCAAAATCAGGAGCTGTATCACACTTCTCTTCTGGTACTCTAGTAAAAAACATTCTCTCCGAAATTAAAGGTAAATCTGCGAATCATAAATACAATGGCAAAACCATATGCTTTGTAGTAACCTCATTCCGAAGATCTCTATTATTAGATTTTAGTTACAATTATCCTCCAAGAAGATATGGGATACATAACTCGTTCATTTACGGTTTATTCAAAAAAGTGTTCAAAATAGCATTCTTTCAAGTTTTAGTGAAAGGCTATATGTAGGTGAAAAAAAATGTCAAATATAAAAATAGCAAAAACTCTAGATGCAAGAAACTTGAGTTGTCCCCTCCCTATTCTTAAGACAAAAAAAGCAATAGCTGAAATTGGAATAGGTGACTTTTTAGAAATTTTAGCAACTGATCCCGGATCAGAATCAGATTTTCAAGCTTGGACTAAATCTACAGGTCATGAGCTTGCAGATCACTCTCAAGATGGTGGGATTTATCGTTATATAATTAAAAGAACAAAATAGAGGTATTGAAATGTCTGAAAAAAAGAAAAGAATCGCAATAATAGCTTCTAAAGCTGATATTCCTGGAGCTTATCCTCCCTTATTATTAGCTACAACAGCAGCTGCAATGGACTATGAAGTAAGTATATTTTTCACATTTTTCGGTTTAAATCTACTGAAAAAAAAGAAATTGAAGAAAGTAAAAATAACACCTGCTGGTGAAACTGCAATGCCAATGCCAATTCCTCAAGTCGTTGGTATGTTACCTGGAATGACAGCAATGGCAACCAAAATGATGAAAAGCTGGATGAAAAAGGCAAATGTAGCAACTCTTCAAGAGTTAATGGACATAGCAATTGAATCAGGTGTTGAGCTTATAGCTTGTGAAATGACAAAATCAGTAATGCGAATAAAGGATAAACAGCTTATCGATGGGTGTACACCTGGAGGAGCTGCAACTTTCTTAGAATATGCATCTGAAGCAGAAATAACACTCTTTATCTAGGTGATTTTTTGACACAAAAAGTTCTCATTATGGTCACTTTTGGGGAAGATTATCCTGATAGACTAGAACCCCCACTTCATTTGGCAACCTTAGCTTCTACTCTTGATGCTGAAGTACAGATGGTGTATACTGCTAGCGGTGGTTTATTGCTTAAAAAAGGAAATGCTGAAAGAATCATCCCGATGGAAGGGAAAGAACCATACATTGAGCATGTTAGACAAGTGAAGGAATTTGGTGTAAAAATCTTTGTTTGTACTCCAACTTTAGAAAGATATGGATTAACTAGAGCCGATTTCATTGATGAAGTTGATGACATAGTTGGAGGAATGTACGCAATTACTGAAGCACTTGATTCTGATGTAACTTTTACATTCTGATGTGAAGAAAATGACTTTTTCTCTTTCTTCCTTTGAATCGGATGATTTAACTTGTTTTGATATTCTAAAGGTTTATTATGCTCTTACAAATATTGAGTTAGAGATACTATCTGCAGTTCATATAAATCAACCTATAGATATTAAGGGAATTACTGAAATAATCCCAAAAGATAGGACTACAATTTCAAGATCAATTAAGAGATTGATGAGTATTGGTTTTGCAAAGCAAGATAGAATTTGTTTAGAAAAGGGAGGTTACAAATATCTTTACTCAACTCTATCAATAAAGGAAATTAGAGAAAAAACCACTAAATTAATTGAAAGGATAAACAATAGAATGATTAGTGCTATATCTCAATTAACTGAAGAGAAATGTATACAGATTTACAAGGAAATAGAAGAAAAATATCCCAAATAATAAATTCAGAACTAAAAGACTAATTTGTTATTTTTCATTTTAATCATTTATGCTTATTCAAATTAGGTATAAAAGAGGGATAAGGATTTAACTAATTGAGCATGAAATTTATTTCTTCTTGAGAACGGAATATCTAATTGATATCTTTTTGTGAATAGTTTTTGGAGTTCTTTATGCTCATCATAATATTTTCCAATTACCCAGTTTGCATGTTCTTTGAGAAGTTTTTCATACTCTTCTCTGACTATTAAATATATATACCAATCTAGATATTTTTCCTCTTCTTCTGCAATTTTTGTTATTTTTGATTGTAGATTGCTTATTTTTACTTTATCTAAATATACTTCTTCTTTTGAGAAAAAGTAGAGTAAATTATGTACTAAGAATTTATTACAATTTTCATCAGAATAGCTTATTAAGGAAAAATCATATGAAGCTTCGAAGGGTATAGCTTTATCAACAAGACTTACTAAATCTATTAAATCTTTAAGTTCTAAATCAGGTTGAACTATTACACGCGGTTCTATCATAGCAGCAACAATCAGTTCTCTAAGTGTTTTCATTTCTATTTTATCTAGTATTTCATTTTTCGATCTTCGAAAAGCATCTTCTTCTAACAATCCAGGTTCTTCGTTTATATCATCAAACAATTTTGTATGAGTTAAAGGTGAGGAATAGAAATTAAGTGAATTGAAGTTGTATTCTTCAGAAGGAATGATTAGACTATGTGACAGAGCTTTTGGTCTCCCATATTGATCAAATCCGTCACTTCTAACTAGTTTCACAATGATATTTCCTGATTCATGAGTATATTTTGAAACATATTTAAGATGAGGATGTTCCTTTGTTGAAAGTTCTGGCATAAAAACAATAGAATCTTTGGATAATTCTTCAGGTAAATCAGATAGAAAGATATGATAACCCACATTATCGTCTCTTCTTGCTATAACTTGGAACATCTATGTCTACTTAAGTTTAGTACAAATTTAATTTTTGTGATATTATTTTCATTAAAGTAGTTTCAAAATATTCTTAAGTATTGATTGGAAAAAATATTCAATGTCTGAAAATCCACAACTCTCTGAATTGCTACTAAGAATTGAAGATTTAATAATAGAAAATAAAACAAATGATGCTATAAAAATCCTTGAAGAAAGACTATTAGAATTCGAAGATTGTTCAGAAATTTTTAACGCATTGGGTGAGTTATACTTGATGGAGAACAATGCAAATACTGCATTAAGATATTTGAACAGAGCACTAGAATTAACCCCGGAAGATTTGGATACTTTAGAGCTTCTTGGGGATGCTTACAATTCAATAGAAGAATACAATCAAGCCAAAATCTCATGGATTAAAGTCATTGAAATAGACTCACGAAAATACAAAATCTGGCAAAAGTTAGGAGTGTTGTACTATGAAACTGGAGAGTACGTAAATGCAAATCAAGCTCTATCCAAATTTTTAGAATTCGAAGAAGATGCAGAAATTTATAGCTTATTAGCTACAATCTTCCAAAAGATGGGAAATGAAATAGAGTGTTGGAACAACCTGATGAAAGCTGAAGAAATTGATCCCACTAATGACAGAATACTTGTCCAAATAGGTCAAACATATTTTGAGCTTGATAATTTTGATAGGGCTGTTGAATACTTAATCAAAGCTTCAGAAGCTAATCCATCCAACTTGTCTGCTTGGTTTCAACTAGGAAAATCTTATACAGAAAAACAAAGTTTCGTACAAGCAATAGAGTCATTCTATAAAGTTATAGAAATTGATCCTGATAATGTGCTTGGATACTATAACTTAGCAAAAATTTACGCTGCTGATGCAAAAATCGAAGACGCTATCAAGTATTATAAAGAATGTTTGAACCATGATCCTTCTTTTGAAGATGCTTCATTATCCTTAGCTTCCCTTTATTGGGCTTCAAAAGAATTTGAAAGTGCATTATCATTGCTCCAAGAAGCTCTTCGATACAATGAAAGTAGTCAGATATTTCGTTTGATAGGGGACATATTTGAAGAGCTGGGAGAGATAGAAAAAGCTCAGAACAGCTGGGAAAGAGCATCAAAATTAGAAGAGGGATAGCTATTTTACGTGGAGCAGTTATTGAATTTACTCAAGAACTAAATGGAACCTATATGCTTTTTCTTGAGATAATTAAACCTTCTAATATTCAAATAGGAAATAAAGAAATTTTGCTTGAAAATGGATTCTATATCTATGTCGGAAGCGCTTTTGGAGGAGGGGGATTGTCATCCAGAATTCATAGGCACCTTCGAAGAGAAAAAAAATTACATTGGCACATTGATCAAATCACTTCAAAGGACATATGTCAATTTCATGGTGTAGCTGTTTTCCCAAATGAAAAATCTGAATGTGAAATATCTAATTCATTATCTAGAACTAACAAGATAAGACCAATCAAAGATTTTGGTAGTAGTGATTGTACACAGAGATGTATTAGTCACTTCTTTTTTGTGGAACCTGAATCTTAAACTATGTGCTAGAGAGACTTCTCAAGCAAGTAGATGTTTATTTCCTAGGTTTACGTTCTTCAAATGTTTCTTTGCAACTCTAAAACAGCTTTCTGCTTGTTCTCTAGATGTCAAAAGCATATCAGTAAATTCAAAGTGAGGATAGAAACCTAATAATGAATAAGGAATATTTTCATTTATGGATGCAATGAAAGATGCAATATTTTCTACTTCTTCTTCATCTATATAACCTGGAACTAAGAGAGTTGTTGCATTCAATACAGGAAGCTCAAGTCGTCTTTCAAAAAATGTTTCTCCTACATATCTGAAATTCTCCAGAACCGGTTTATTATCTACACTTGTTAGAGCTTTGTGAATGTTGGTATCCCAAGCCTTCAAATCAAATTTTATATTTCCTCCAGAAAGTAGTGATAATTCAGCAGCTTTTTCAACATATTTTTGCTTTCCAAAACCATTCCACTCCCAACATATTCTAGCAATTCTCTTTTGTTCTTTTGCTACTTCAATTATCCTTTCAGAAGTATGTATAGCGAAAGGAAAATGTGGTTCTGGAGAACCTCCAAAATAGCATACACAAGTTATGCTTTTGTTTGTTTTATAAACATCAACTAATCTATTTGTAGAGACTTTAGCTCCAACTTTGATATTCTTATGATTCTGATTCTGACAAAATAAACAATCAAAGGAGCAACCGTAAAAGAAGATTGAAAGATTATGATGTCCATACTCTTTTCCCTTTTTTGCAGCATATTCAGGAAAACCTGCTCCTGTTCCTGCTGGACAGAACCAAGCTGCACAACAATTACAGGGGAGGGGGTCAAGATAAAAATCTAAGATACCTTGATCGCTGCTAGGCAAAGAAATGAATTTTCCATCTTTATTATATCGTAATCCACAGAAGCTTTTTTCGTTAAATCCTATTCCACACATATGATTACATAGTGCGCAGTTTGTATCAACACTATGTGGGGCAACAATTGGTAAATTCATCCTTTCTCTTGCTTTTTTATGAGCAATAGAAATATATTCACCTGTTTTTTCCGGTTCTTTTCTTAGACAATCTTTGCATACTTCTAAAGTGTCAGCAATAAGACTTTCATTCCCACAAACTGCACAATTCTGCATTTTTTTACTTCGTTCAGAGAGAAAGAACATCTGAAGAAACATAGAAATTCTACTTTGTTAATGTTGCGATTACTTTGAGAAAATTTATTTACTAGCACTTCAATCAACTTATTATGGCTCACACAGTTGTAGTTATTATACTAAACATCGTTTTCCTCTACATTTCTGCAGCTATTCTCTGTTCAATAATGTTTAGAAGAGATGCTAAGAAATGGAGCTGGCTTAACCTAATAATAGCAGGAATCTGTACTTTGGTTTGGGTATTCGCTCTGAATCTCCCATTAGGTAGTGCAGCTATAATTACATTCGGAATTATCTTCTTCCTGATTTGTTGGGGACTATGGGTATTAGTAGGCGGTATTTCAGAGAGAAGATCTGTATATGCAGCAGCAGGTACTCTAGTAATCTGGTTTCTGATAAGTTGGGTTTTTATGGTAATAATGACCCTTTTCCAAATAACATACTTCTCAGTTGCAGAATTTCCAACCTTAATACCATGGTTACCATAAACGGCTAAATTAGGAGAAAAAGAGAACGAAATCTTCAAAATTCAATGGATAGGATAATCTATTTTCTATCCCTTTTTCTTCTGCATAGTTACTGATTATAACTCTTTTATTTGCACATAGTTTTGAAACTAAGAAAATTGCATTTTTAAAATAAACATGATTTACTAAACATTCAATATGATTAATTTCTTCTATTTTCTTTATGTTCAACTTTGATTTCCAATCTTCACATGGTCCCCCACAATAATATCTAATTGGACATTCCTTACATTCTAAAGTAAATATATCTTTTGATTTTTTAAATTCAGTAATGTTGTTAGAAAATAATCCTTCAGACATTGAACCTATCTTATATTTCTCAATACCAATTAATCCAGAGCATGGATAAAAATTCATATCTGGGCTAATGGCAATTTCATTCTTTCCTGCTAAACATCTTTTATAATATCTCTTTCTAGAGATTATTCTGTCAATGAATCTAGCGAGATAATCAGATGAACCAAGTTTATAAAGAAAATCTAGTAATTCCTCTTCATTTAATGATAGAAGTTTCTCTATTAGTTTTACTAGTTCAAGTTTAAAATCCGAAACTGATTTTTCTGTCCATGGTATTTTGGAATTTGGTGTAACTCTAACAGGTCTCATTGAAACATAATTGAATGATTTCATATAAGTTGAATAAGTGCTGAAGAGATTAATCATTTTAGAATTTAAAGGTATAATGCAATGCTTTACAACTGTTGCATCAAATCTTGAAATATTTTTTAGTACAGTTTCAATCTGTTCTTTATTTTCAAGATCTAGTGATACATTGACATAACCATATTCATTGATGAAATCCACAAATTCATCTGACAAACTCATTAAATTTGTTGAAGCAGGAAAGAGATAGAAATCAAAATTATATTCTTTTTTAATCTGATTAACATACCGTTCTACTTCTTTGAATAATGAAAAGTCTAATGTAATTTCACTTGTGAAAAACATAGAAACTGCTAAAGGTGTAGTTGAATTTAGTTTGTTCTTATAATCTGCAAAATAACTGATTGTACGTTGTATATCAATCAGTGATATTCTTTCAAAATCTATATGATGATAATCTCTTGAATAACAGTACCAACAATCTAAATTACACTCGAATGTTGGATTGATGACTATGTGTTTAATATCTTCTTTTAATTCCTTAATATCAATTACAAGCTCTTTTGTCTGTTTGAAAAAATTGTATTTCTTCAATTGATCAATATTTGAAAGTAGACTATCATCTTCTAAATCCTTAACAAACCAAAACATCTGAGAGTATGGATCTAAGATAAAAAATTGATCATTAATTTCATACAAATACATATCATCTGAGGATTTGATCATATCAATCAGCATGTTGATTCTGATTCAAGTCTTTCTTCATCATCTTGTAAAAACACAGCAACCTTCTCTAGCGCATCATCTTTTTTTTGAAATTTTCCAATAATTTTGTTATCTCTAGTGTCTTTAACAACCCACCAGTTTTCTTCGTCTTTATAGATTTCAAAATCACCACAGGTTTCCTTATCTGACATAGTATCTATCGTCAAATAAACGAATTGCTATAAATGGTTTTCTTTCAAACTTCTTGATTAAATGAGACCAACAAAAAAACTATAAGTTAGAAAAATAGTGTCATGATACACAATGACTGAACGTAATTACAAAATCTCGCTTTGTGGTAATCCAGGAGTGGGAAAAACATCACTTGCTATGAGACGAGCTCAAAATTCATTCCCAGAGTCTCATCAACCAACCCTAGGTTCTAACTTTTTTATTTGGAATACACAGATTGATGCAAAGGACTTAAGACTCATAATAGCTGATTCAGGCTCTCAAGAAAGGTTTTACTCCATTCTCCCTAAATATTTTCAAGGTTCATTTGCAGCTGCTATTGTTTATGATATAACAGACAAAGAAAGTTTTGAAAGACTTGATTTTTGGATAGAAAAACTGAAAGATAGTGTAGGAGATATACCATTCATTATTGTTGGTAATAAATTAGATCTTGAAATGGATAGGGTGATCTCAAAAGAAGACGGAGAAAAATTTGCAGAAGGATTAGGTGCAGAATTCTTCGAAGTTTCAGCAATGAAGAAAACAAACTTGAGTCAAATGTTTACAAATTTAGCACGAACAGTCATTGATCAAGATAAAGATACTGAATGAGATTAAATTTTACTAATTTGAGGAGAATCAAAGATGGAAGAGCTTGAAAAAATGGAAAATCTCTCTACTAACTTACTTATTACAAGTATCCCATTTGTTGAAGCTGATTTAGGACTTTTCACAACTGTAATTATGACAGGAGATGAAGTAACACAAGATGTTTCAACAATTATGCAACTAGAAGAAGCTAAAGAGAGTATTAACATTCTAGATGAGTTTCCTGATAAAGAAATTATTTTCAAATCTTCAAAATATGAGTTTATAGATACATCTGAAGATAAAAGAAAAACACCTAGCCTCTATATTATTAAACAAGATTACAATGAGATTTCTTTACTAAACATCATAGTTAGTCCAATTTCTGAGCTAAATATAACAAAAACTTCTGAGGTAATTGATTACATAGCTCAATCAACAGCTGGTGTTTTTAGAAGAACTGATACATTAAGAAACAATGACAGTTTATCTGAAGAAGAACAACAAGATGAGTTGAGAAAGAACCTTCGAGATCTAGTTGAATTTTACCAATGGCAGATATTAAGTGAAGAGAGTCTTCAGAAGAGCACTGAACAAGGTGTTCAGGCTCCGATGATAACTAATTCCCTATTACTAAAAGCAGAGATTATCAGAGATCAAGTTCAATGTATGGGGGGTTGTGGTAAGACTTTTAGCAAAGAAACAGCTCCAGCAGGAGTTCAATGTGAGTGTGGAGGAGAAATTGTGATTACACCACCTTCATTAAATTTAGCAAAAGTTTCTTATGTTTACCCAGAAGGATTGAAAGAAATAATTAACAATGAAAATGCTATAACTCCCGAGAGCTTATTGATGTATACTAAAGAATCCATTATGTCTCCTAAATTATTAACCTCATTAAACCAACTTTCTTCTTTGAAATTTCATGATTTTATCTCAATACCATCAATGATAGGATATAAATCTAAACTTACTAATGATCTTATTAATGTTCATCTGAATTATTTTCTAAGTAGTGAGGATGAGATTTATATTTTCACTTGTACAACTGACACTAGATATAGCGATCAGAGACTTGTTTCTGCAGTATCTTTACCAGTCATTATGAGAGCGTTTCAGTCAAATTTCCAAGGAGAAAATAACTGGAAAGAGGTTATACAAAGATCTGAATTAAAGGATTGGATAACTACTCCATTTGTGAAAATAAAAACATTGAATCAATTCTCATCTTTATCAGATATCTTGGCACTTGAAATTAGGAGTGATAGCAATGAGTGATGAAATTAAAGAATCACAGTCCTTCTTTTATTCCCCAAAAGATGTTGTTGATGTAGTAAGTGAGTTTCAAAAACTCTTTTCTAAACTGGAATCAAATATCAAGCATTTCATTGTATCTCAACCAACATTCTTAATTGAATTGAGGAGAAAAATTAAAACAGAAATAGGGTTTCTATCACCACAAAAGAAAGATATGGCTTTGGCTATTTTTGGTATAATCGTTACAGAAGATATAATAAAGAAATATGACCCTATCTTCTTTGCTGAGGATATCTCAGCTTTGATGGATGCTACAGATAAGAAAACATCATGTACAGATGATGAATTTATTGGATTGTTAACATCATTCCTGAATACTCTAAAAACAGTTACTCATTCAATCACTATAATAATAAACAACTTCATATCGTTGAAAAGCTTAAACCTTGAGGATAGAATAACAAGACAGATTCTTATACAAAGGCATTTTTCAACTGCTTTAACAGAAGCTAACCTCTGCTTTGAAGTTGGAGAATTTAAAATAGATTTACGTTTCATTATTTCCATATTTGCACATATTATAGAAAAACTATTAGAAGAAAATGAAGTTATTGAAAAAGCAAAATCTGCTGGTATGATATATGAAGGGATAATTAAAACATACCCATTGAAAGAGGGTGAAGATATTCTCTATGATATAATCAATATTAATATAATTGAGTCCTATTATGATTTGATTTCTCAAGCTTTCGAATCAAAGATTCAGAAAAGACTAGAAGTAGCTCATGAACAGCAAGTTGAAATTCAAAGAGAATTTCAAAGATCATCAGAACAACAAACAGATCAAGGTAGAATAGAACAAATTTTGGCTTCTATTGAGCAAGCACTTTATGAAGTAATGAAAATTCAAAGAGAAATGACAGAAGCTAAACGTCAAAACCTAGAGAAAAACATTGAGAAAGTTATGCGAAGATTAGCTATTGAAGAGTTTGGTGTTCAAGATATAGCTGATCAACAAAAGTATATGCAATATGTCTTAGATACTTGGTTTAGTATATTCGAGGAATACCCACAAATGTGTTTACCTCTAATCGATGTAAAACAGTATACCAAATTTGTTTCAGATCCTGTTGAATATATTGAAGAAAATAAACAAACGATAATACAGCAACTTCAATTTAAGATAAGAAGGCATACTACAGGTGAAAGATTCACTCCAGGTAATTTGGCTAATGCTTTTTCCCATATAATTTATGAAATAACTACAAATTCTTCAGTACTAACTCTAACTTTTGATAAATAAGAATAACTCCCTCCTACGCATTTGGTAATACTGCTTCAAGAAAAAATACTTAAAAAAACTTCGATTGAAGAAGAAACTGCCTAGACAACAAAAAAAAGAATAAATTTTTATCATAGAAAGAAACTGACTTCTTGATGAGTGAAGAAATTGAATTTAAAGAAATGAAAGATTTTGGTGAATACGACATTCTAGAGGACATTCAAAAAGATGCTTGGGGAATGCCTGCAAGAGAGTTAGTCCCCAAAAGGTTAATGTATGCCACACTCAAAAGTGGGGGGGTAGTTATTGGTGCTTACAAGGGAGAAGAGATTATAGGTTATTGCTGGGGTTGGGTCGGAAAAAAAGAAAAAAACGAATTTTTCATTTACTCTCATCACAATGCTGTAAGAAAAGAGTACCAGAACAGTAGTATTGGATACAATTTGAAATTAAAACAAAGAGAATGGGCTCTAGATCATGGTTATGAACAAATAAACTGGACATTTGATCCACTTCAA
Organism: Candidatus Heimdallarchaeota archaeon; assembly: GCA_016839945.1. Taxonomy (GTDB): domain Archaea; phylum Asgardarchaeota; class Heimdallarchaeia; order Heimdallarchaeales; family Heimdallarchaeaceae; genus UBA460. Next base: position 48,971 of record JAEOTE010000027.1, read on the forward strand.
TCTAAAAACTGTTACTTGAATTTTCACAAATTGGGAGTAGTTTGCAATTCTTACAATACAAAATATTGGGGAGACATGCATGACAATCTCAATAGAGGTATTGATACAGATCGTTTCTACTGTAATTGGATCTTGAATTCTCAAAATGTTCAAAAACATATCAAACAAGATTTTACTGATTACAGCAAGCTAAGTTTACATCGAAAGTATCATACCATTGAAACGGAAATGGAAGACGCTTTTGTTTGTGTCAGAAAGATAAAACTTGAACTTGAATTACCAATACTGTTTGCTAGAACTCCTCCTAATTTTCAAGAAATATTAGAAAACAATATAGAATTAATTAAAGATTGGAGAGAGAAAACTAGAGAAGTTTTTACAACATATTTTCAAAATGGTTACAAAGTTGTAGATTTTGTTATCAGGAAAATTCCAGAAGTAGTAGATTGTTTCCACGTATTGAAAAAAAATGAGGATTAGTACAAATATATATAGTGAATTATTGTTTATTATGCAAATACATACATGGTGTTAAAATGAAGATAGATAAAATTGGGATATTCCTTGTTAAAATGGAGTTAAAACACCCTTTCAGAACAAGCTTTGGAGTTACAAAAGAACGAGATGTATTATTAGTCAGTCTGCACTCGGGAGATAAAACTGGGTGGGGAGAATGTGTAGCAGAACATGGACCATGGTATAGTGAAGAGACAATTACATCATGTAAACACACAATCACAGAATATATTATTCCTTGGATAAAGAAAGCTAAATTTGACCACCCCAAAGAATTTCCAAGTATTGTTCAAAAAATCAAAGGGAACCATATGGCTAAAGCATGTGTTGAAGATGCGATTTGGGATTTATATGGTAAATTAGAAGAAAAAACTCTCAGAGAATTAATTAAGGGAGAGAAAAAAACGATCCCTTCGGGAATATCTTTAGGTATTCAACAGGATTTTGAAACATTATTAAAGAAAATTCAAAATGCAATTGAGCAAAAATACAAAAGAATTAAGATAAAAATCGAACCAGGTTGGGATGTTGAAATAGTTAGAAAAATTAGGGATAAGTATTCTGATTTACCATTAATGGTTGATGCTAACAGTGCTTACAGATTAAAAGATGAGGATGTCTTCTTAGCCCTAGACAAATATGATTTAATGATGATAGAACAACCTCTCCAAAGTTATGATATTATGGATCATGTCAAACTGCAGAAGAAACTAAGCACTCCACTTTGTTTAGATGAATCAATAAAATCTGTTGATGACGCCAGAGTAGCAATTGAGTATGATGCATGTAAAATCATAAATGTAAAACCTGCAAGAGTAGGAGGAATAACTGAAACATTGAAAATTCACGAATTAGCTGATTTACTTAAAATACCTTTATGGTGTGGAGGTATGCTAGAAACTGGAATAGGTAGAGCAAAAAATGTTGCAGTAGCTAGTTTGTCAACATTTACGTTACCAAATGACATTAGTGAAAGTGCAAGATATTATACAAATTATCTAATAGATCCAATTTTTGAATTAACAGAGAATGGAACACTAGATGTACCATCTAAACTTCCAGGAATTGGAGTTTCAATTAAGAATGAAGCAATAGAAAGAAACCTAAAAGAGAAATTAGAATTGTAAATATCAAGTTTTTCTTTTATACTTCTAATGGAGATATTGTCCAAAAAATAGCTTCTAACATCTTCGATTTAAAATCATATGTAGTTGTGAAACTTGCTGAAAAGAATGGCATTCCAGCAATATAACGTTGAAGTCCTGTGAAAAATTTTGCATAAGAAGTGCTTGCTTTTTCAATGTTATCTGGTAGAGAAACTACAAGTGCAATTTTCAGATTTGACTTCAAATTTGAAAGTAAATCAAATATTGGTTTGTATTTTTTAGTACCTACATCTACTAAGAATATCAAAGCTTCTTGGGAATTTATGAAATCTTCATCTGCATGAGTATCTCTTCTGAAATTAAAAGAATAGTTTGCAGTTTTAATCAATGCTTTATTTTCATCATAATTAGTTTCTTTATAGGGAAGTGATGAAAGAAAAGAGGAGTAATAGGTTTTTACTAAACTTATGTATTCTTTTGGATAGATAATTGCAAGATTTTTTCGCTTTATTCTCTTTTTCGAAGCTTCTTTAACAACTAAGAAATCTATGATTTGCTCAGACAGAGTACTTGCTTGTTGAGAGCTAAGTAAATTTGTTACAATTTTATTATATGATTTTATGATATCGCCTAAGAAAGTTTTGTTAATTTCTTCAATTTTATAGACATTATGAAATTTATAAATCAGAATTTTTGCCAGTTCTTCGCGAAAAGCATCTATTTTTGATACCATTTCAGGTACTAACATTAGGATTAATCCTAGTGTTTTCTTCTTCATCCTTTTATCTTTCATTTTCTTATCTTCAACAATAAAAGAAAAAGCATATTGAACAAAACCAGAAGAAAAAGCAAAAGGAAATGGTCCAAATAATTCTGAAGGTAAATCATCAAGTGTTATCATACCTTGAAACACTAGAGAATAAGTTATTGATCCAGAAAATTGGAATTTCTCAATTACTGTTTCATCAAACTCAACATTTTTGTCTACTACCATGTTTACGAGACTAGGTCCAACATCTTCTAGTTTGAACAAACAAATAAGCATGTTTTTAGTAATGCAGATTCACTTTAAAATCTATTGTTGTTATGATAAAAGCTGGGAGATGAGAGAAATTACTTCTTCTTCATTCTTAGCTTCATAAATCACATCTAATCTTTTATTGTCAATCTTTTCTCCTGCTAATTTGTCAGACCAACCACCTGATGTAGAAATTGATATTATTTTTTTATTCATTTGCCATGCAAATGCTATTTCAGAAAGAGTTCCTGCTCCTCCACCAATTGAAATTACGATATCAGAGGATGCAATTATTATCTGATTTCTTGAATAAGACATACCTGTAGCTATTTTTATGTCTATGTAAGGATTCGTTGAAGAAGTATCTAAAGAAGGGAGGATACCAACAGTCATACCTTCTTTATAATTTGATGATTCTTTTGCTCCTTTACATATTGAACTCATAACTCCCCCTAAACCTCCGCACAAAATTCTATAATCATTATCAATTAATAATTGTCCTAGTTTCTCTGTCATTTTACTTAGATCTGAATTTTCTGCTATATCTCCAAAACCTATAACAGCAACTTGTACTTTTACCATAAATGAAATTAAAAGTTAAAGGTAAAAAATATATCTGAAATTAAGACTCTTCTTTATGCATTTTACTAATATGCATTTTTAATCCACGAGAAGATTTGAATGATTTATCACAATTTGGGCATTCAAAACTTAGTTCTTCCTCAGGTTCTTCCTTAACTTCTATCTTAGGTTCTTTAATTTCCTCAGTAACTTCTTCTTTAACTTCCTCTACTACTTCTTCTTCAGCTTCTTCAGTGACTTCATCCTTAGCTGCTTCTTCAATTTCTTCCTTAACTATATACAATCGACCATCTAAAAGTTCTATACGAGCTGAAATTTCTTCCTTAAGAATCATATCATAGATTATTTTTTCTGTTTTTTCAATTGGGTGACCAATCCTTTCAGCAAATAATTCTAGTGGAATAGATCCAACTTTTGAAAGACTAACAATATATTTTCTTTTTGTCATCTCATATTCAATAGTTTCAGGAATTGTTCTTCCTTCAAGTGTTTCTAATAATTGCTCGTAAGTTCCATCTTTGTATGTTTTAAGTATGTTTTGAACAATAGTTTTGAATGAATCACTAGCATGTAAATCTGATAGCTGAGTAATAAAATCTTCAATTGTTTTCATTGAATCGCACATAATTAGAGAGATACCAACAGAAAAACCATCAAACATAGATAAAAATAGAATAATTCTTTCTAATAATTGATTATTAGATTCTTCTTTTTCAGCTTCTGAACCATATATCTTAACTAATACCCTAGTAACAAGATTTTGTAATTCAACATCTGTTACTGCAAAAACGTTCACAAGTCTTCTGAGTTTGTTTTCTAAGTAGATATCATCTGTTTCCATATATTTCAAGATGAAACTTTCAACAGTGAATTTTGCAACTAATAATGAACTTTTTACAACTAAAGCAGCTGTTCTAACATTTTGATAGAATTCTTTCTCTTCTTTTGTATTAATTGTAGCTTCTAATAACTCTTCTAATCTTTCTGTGTAAAAATCTGGTTTATGAGCTGAGAGATAAGTAATTATTGTGGCTATTTTCTCTTCAGGATTTCTTTCTCTCAATGTGAATAGCTTCTTCATCATCATTTGATATATTTTGTCTATCAAGAATGGGTTGTTATGTAAAGAGAGTAAATCAGAAAATACAACTTCAACTCCTGCAGCATCAGAAGCAATAGCTCTGTCTATAAATGAAGATATAATGTGTTCATCAACATCCAGAGAATCTAAATCTTCCAACTCAAACTGTGTTATTTGTTCAATTCCTGGTAGAGCAAATTGATTATCTCCTTTGGAGAGTACAATTTCACTAGGTTCGATTTGATCTTTTGGTGGAGGTGTTGGAATAGATGTTGTTTCTGTATCTATAACTTCCATCTCAAATTCATCTGTAAGAGATTCAACTTCACCTTCAGTGTCTTCAATTAATATAGTTGGTTCATCACTTTTTTCCTCTTCCACTTCTGGTTGGGTTTCTTCAACCAAAAACGTTCTAACTTCTTCTGCTACTTCATCAATAGTATGTAGTACTTCTTCTTGTTCTTCTTCTTTCTTAGATTCTCTTGCTCTGAAAAGATTTACAAGTTTTTCTCTTAACCCTTCTATAGCTTTTCTAGGCTCTACTTGGATTGTTTCTAATGAAAGATCAATTGATTTTAGCAATGTATCAAGAAATTCCGTAGATTTTTGATTTTCTGAAGTTAAATTCTCAACAATTACTGTTATTCCAGATTCTCTTAGTTTTGGAACAAGATCCATGTTTTTCTCATCAATTATTACAGTATCAACTGATTCTTCCATGAGACTTACAAGGTTTTCAAGGCTAGGTTCAAATTCGGATTTTTGTAAGATGTTTTGTTCTAGTTGAGTAATTTCATTTCCAGGCCAAAAAGGTGATACAAAAGCAATTTCACCAGATGTTTTTTGCAAAACATCTCTGAATGCTGAGGATTGTAAAACAACAAACATTGATACAATGTCTGTTGGTATAATTATAACTCCAGAAGCTGACACAATCCTTTTTGTTGCTTCATTGCAGACTTTCATCTTATCAATTGCTTCTAAATCTATTATTCCTGTAATTTCAACATCATTTTGTTCTTTGGTTTTATTATTATTTTTTGCATTTGTTTTTTTCAATTCTAACTCATTAGAAACAAGGAATTGACGAACAGGAACTTCAACATCTCCTTCTTTGATATGAAGAATCCTGGTTTCTTCAAAAAGTGGGAAAATAAACTCATCCTCAAAAATTGCTTTTGAAATTTGTTTCCACGCAGTTAGATAGTCTTTTGTCTCTGGTTTAACATTTGTTGCATACTTCGATATTAAATAATTCAAAGTAGATAGATGAAGTGGATTGTAAAATTCAAAAAATTGACCAAGAGTTTCAAAAACTGCTAAAGAATCCATACTCTGTTTTGCAATAATCTCAATTACATTAGTAAACTCTAAACTATAGTTTAGGATTTTGGATGGATCAGCGTGGTGAATCTGAAAGTCCAGAGAGTTATTAGTTATGATCGAAAAGGGAATAATTTCTTTGTTTAGTATTTCCTCAAGGAAGGGACTTACTCTACACCCCACGCAGATTATTGCTATTTCTTGTTCTGATGACATTAATTAGACACCAAATATGGATTCTGCGGATAGTTCACCTATCGAATATACACATGACTATGTGAGAATTGCATTCATAAACGTTGTCATGGGTTACATAGGCATCCTTTCAAACTAGAACCCTTTTACACTTACAAAAGTTCATTTCTTTATAAACTAAAACTATTAAATAAAATCATAACTTTGAGAAAATATACTCAATTAGAAGCAAAAATAACGATTTTTTACTAATACTAGATGAAATGCTGACTTACAATTCTTTTTTTTGTCTCTTGAATTTTATCAACTAGTGGTTTATTTTCATCTTTTGAGAAGATATCCCAAAAGAAAATCATCTCTTGCTCAATCCAATGATAAATTTTTTCTGCTTGAACAAAATCTGTTTTGTTTACATAAATTTCTGCTTTATCTCTTAGAAGCTCAACTAACAAAATAGGATCTACTATCCACTCATAATGTTTGATTAAATTATCTAACAGCTCTGATTTGGACATTTTGATTGTTTTTTGAATTTTAGAAGGAATTTGGTCAAAGCTTTCATGTAATAATTGACTTGCAGTTACGAAGAAGTAATTCCAAGTGTGTTCAGGATAGTGGAAGATATCTTTTCTTTCTTTTAATGTTGCAATAATCCAATCAAGCATTTGCGAAGCAGAATCATATTCTTTTAGTGAAATCAAATGTTTTGAAACATGAAGATAGATTAGAAAACCTGAATCTTTTATTTCTCTTTCTTTGCAAATTTCAAAAAGTGTAGTCATTTTAGGTATCTTCTTTAGCATAAGAATGAAAAGCTCTAAGCTCTTTTCCCAATCTTTGTATTCACAAAGTTCGCAAAAATCATTGATTGTAGCTAGTATATGTTCCTTTTTCTCAATTTTGTCATCTGGATAGATTTTCTCAATAATATCTGTTAAGAGTGAATATTTCTTATTCTCGAATTTTTCAGAATTTAATTTCAACTCTTTTAACAAATTTTTAGTTACCTTATCTTTAGATATTACAGAAGCAATTATTTTGAAGTATATACTCTCTAGGATTTTTTCCTTATTATCCAGTTTTAGAGCTATTTCGTGTAATTTTTGATTTAGTTCTTTTTTTTGTACAATTTCATCATTTTGTAATGATAGAAATTCGCCTTTAAGTTGTAACCATGCAAACTGATAGAAGTAATCCCACCAAAATCTGTTATCTCCTATTTTTAGAAAAACATTAATCATATTTTTGAAAAATTCAGATAGTTCAGCATTACTTACTGAAATCCCGTAAGCATGTCTTAATAAGTTAGTTAGAGGGAATATATCATCTTCATTTCGTAAAGATAAATCGAAAATTGTTATTGGATCACTCCGAAAAAGTTGAAGAAAACCATCATTACGAACAAAATGATATTGTTTTTTTAAAGTTAAAGCAGAACTAAGTAACTTTGATTTTAGTATTTTGAAGTTCTTATCTTGGTTAAAATACTTAAATAAATTCAATTCTGGTGGTTGTTTGGGGAAGTATATGGTTGCTTCAGCTGCTGGACAATTTACTGCTCTTTGTATTTCTAAAAGAACAGCTTCTACATCCTCAAAATTGCTAATCTTTTGATCTTGATCTTTGGTTAATATACCAATAACAGAATAATAAGGTGATAGTGTTGAGTGTAGAGATTGAGATACGTTCTTCTCTATTTTAAAATCTTCTTTCATTAAAACATGAATAGTTTCCTCAGCAATTTTTAACTTTAAAACAAAAAAGCATTTTTCTTCTTCTTCTGTCAACCCTTCAATTTTTAATTTCTTCTCTTCTACACTTGTTTTAGCAGCTTTTTCTAGAATTCTCATAAAATGTGAATAAGAAGTTGCAGGATAACTGTTAATGGGAGAATATAAAACATTCAGAAGCCATTTTGTTGTAGAACTGTTTTCATAGATTTCAATTGATTTAATTAAAAATGGATCAAATAAGGCATCAAATGGCATATAATAAAAGATCAAACTTGTGATTTCTGTTTTTTTGAACTGTAATAAAGGTAGAATTTTCTCATATTTCTTCTCTTTTACATATTGAATTGCTTTATTCATAATCTCATTTGATTTCTCAAAGTCATTAATATCATAAAACGCATCTACAAGTTTCTGGCATAAGAAGAGATATTTTTCTTCATCCATCCAACGAGCAGTTTGAAGTATTAAATCAGCAAAACCATGGAGGATTTCAGGCTCTGTTAGCATGAGAGATTTTGCAAAAAGTGTATCCAAATTAAGTATTATATCCCCAAAAAGGTGAGTAGCTGTAGCTAGTTGATTTAAAACTGAACTAATATCATCTTTTACTTCTTTTAATCTTGATTCTTTGTAAGAAAGACTGATAGAGCCCATAACTGTTAGAAGATAAACTATAATCATAAAAAATGAAGTGAGATCTTGGGGATCTTCTTTTATTTGCTCAAACCAGTGTAAAGTTGCATCAAATCCTCTGGCATAATCGTCTAGCTCCCAATAGGATCTTGCTTTCAATTCACATATTACTCTTGAATTTTCTTCGTTTATATCAGAGTGTTTACTAATCTCTCTAATTTCCTTTAAAGTATCTTTAAATTTCCTAGCTCTAAATTTTTCAAATGCTAATTGAACTCTAATCCCTATTTCAATTTCATTAATTTTTAATTTCCGAGCGAGTTTTAAACTAAGATTAAGATTCGGTAAAGAATCTTCATTTCTATAATTGGATATTTGTGCTCTAAGCAAATGAGCTTTCATTTTGGTAAAATCATCTTTCCACTGGTTAGATAAGTTAAATAAGATATCACAAATCTCTTCCGATCTTTTATAATCACTATTATTTAGAAAATCTTGCCCCTTTAGAGCTAAATCTATAACAAGTTTTTCGTTATCATTTGTGAAATCAAATGTATATTTCTTAGCAAGTTTCTTTAAATCTTCCACACTATAAAGTTCTTTGTTTTTTTTATCCTTCCCCCTCTTTTTATTACCAGTGTGAGTAGACAATCTAATTCTAACCTTTTTAAACGATTATCATCTTTGAAGTCGATATATCAAGCTTTTGCTTCAACAAAATTTCTACTGCGAAAAAACTTCACGTAGATGTTTCAGTGCGTAAATTGAGTAATCACAACTTACAGACCAACCTGTTTCTTTTCCATTATTTCTTTATTTCTTTTAGTTTCCACAAAAGTTTTTAAATTTAACAACGTTAATTGTAGATAAGGTGGATTTATGGGGATAAATTCAGGGGAAAGCGAAAAAGATCTGGAAATCGAGCTAATTGAGAGTTTAATAGATAATAGTTTGTATGATGAAGCTTTATCTTTCTTAGATAGATTATTTAAAAAATATCAAGATGAGTACTTTATCTACCTTAGAGGGAGAGTTTTTTATCTGACAGGAAAATTCCGTCAAGCTATAGAGGAATTAACTACAGTTATAACACAGGATTCAGACTTCTGGGAAGCTTATCAATTATTAGGAGAGATATATAGATCTACAAATCAACCAGAATTAGCTGAAAGTTATTACTTTAAAGCTACTTCACTTAATCCTAGAGCTTATCAATCCTGGTTAGGAAGAGGGAAGCTTGCTATTCAGCGAGGGGAGCATCAAATAGCTGTTCTAAGTTTCGAAACATATTTGAGGATACAAGAAGAAGATTCGGAAGTTTGGAGATTATTAGGCAAAGCATACAAAGATATGGAAAATTATACTTCTGCTATTGATGCATACAATGAAGCAATAGAACTTTCTCCTACAGACCAAGAAATCTATGAAGAGATGGGAGATTTATACTTAGTAATGGGTAGAGCAGATTTAGCTAAAGAGAGATATTTACAAGGTTTGCAAGTTGAAGTGACAACTAGACCTGTTAATAAGGAGCTCTACATTAAGTTGTCGAAGTTATATATAGAAGAAAGACAACACCAAAGAGCATTCAATCTATGCAATGAACTCTTAGCTTTACAAAAAGATGAGCCTGATGCTCTATTTGTATCTGGAATTGCATTAGTTCGCATGGGACAAAAATACGAAGGTACTAGAAGAATAAAAACCGCGTATGAGATAATTCATAAAGACGAGTATAAAGAATTCCTTGATAAGCTAGAAGCTGAAATTTATGGACCAAAATATGCATAAATGCTTAGTGAACAAATTATAATTAGAACTATAATATTGTGAAACAGATGTCACAATCTAACAAAGAAACTGAATTTTTTCTAAAAATAACGGAAGAGAATTTAGCACGCTACTGCTTTCTTGTATGGGATTTTTTTACATTTCCTGAATTTGTAAAACTTGAATTAATTGAGAATACTCTTCGTTCAACTTATGAACAATATACTTTTCTTTATGGTCCTCCTAAGGAAATAATACTAGAGAATTTTAATCCTAAAGGAGAACTAATCTTGTCTTTCGACGCTGAATGGATACCTTATATAGAGAAATATTTTACAGATTTTAATTTGCTAGTTCAGGTGGAAGAAGAGACTAAATTCAACACATTCTTATGCATGCAATTAAGTAAAGATCAATTCAAACCTAAAGAAAATTATATTTCAAGTGAAATAACTGAAAATGATAGAAGAAGGATGCATTACAAAAGACAACTGCATCTTTCACGCGGTTTTGGGGGTGTAGGTATTTTTGAAAATGATACACTTGTAGGATGTGGATTTGCTCCTCATGTGGTACAAAATGAGAATTTCTCATTTGCAATAGTTAGAGACATATGGGTTAAGCCTGATAGAAGAAACAAAGGTTTTGGATATGATTTGAGTTCTAAAATTTGTGAAGTGTCATTCAAAAAGGGAGTGGAAACGATATTTCTGTGGGTAGAAGAAAGAAACTATCCTGCAGTGAAAATCTATGAAAAATTAGGTTTTCAAACAATGGACAAATCTATATCAGTTGTATGTATAAAGAAGAAAAAGAAATAAATTGAAAAAATAAAATAGATTTATGTGGTTCATTGGTGGAACAGAAATTAAGCTCATTCAAGGTGATATTACTAATTCAGAAACAGATGCTATTGTTAATGCAGCTAATACTGGGCTTATTTTAGGAGCAGGCGTTGCAGGAGCTATTAAGAAAAAGGGAGGTCCAGCTATTCAAGAGAAGTGTATCGAAATTGGTCCTATTGAACTAGGAGACGCAGTAGCAACTACTGGAGGTAATCTTATTGCAAAATTTGTAATTCATGCAGCTTCTATGCATTTAGGAGGAAAAACTAATGAACAATCGTTAAAATATTCAATCTGGAATAGTCTAAGGGTAGGTAATGAAATAAACTTACAATCGATTGCATTTCCAGCGATAGGAACAGGTATAGCAGGTTTTCCTTTAGATAAATGTGCAGAAATCATGCTAGAAGTATTTAACAATTACTTAAAATCAGAAGATCACGTCTATATTTCGATCGAAGTAGTTCTTTTTTCAGAGAAGGACTACAATACTTTCAAAGATATTTTTACTAAATATTTAAATAAATTATAGACCAATAAATTTTCTAAATTGCTTTTCTAAATCTTTTTTATCTACAGGTGTGTTTACATCCGAAACAACAATAATTGGAGTTTCTTCTTCTATTCTATAAACATCTATTGTATCTTGTATTTCTTCTGCAGTAGATGCAGAGATTATTATTAGAGAGTATTTCTCTTCGATTGCTTTTTCTAGAATCTCTAAAGCTTCTGATGCATTGGAAACCTCTTTACCTTCAACACCTATTAATTGAAATCCACGTACTGTTTCCCTTGCTCCTAGAACAAAAGCTCTTTTTGAAGAACCTAACATCTCTTCCATTAACTAGAATTACAGGTTAATGGTTTAAAGTTTTAGCTTTTGTCTCCTAATCTGATTAATGAACAACACATTCTTTGGGAAACAGTAAAGTACTTATTACGTTATTATTTATTTATCAAAATGACTCTCATAGAAGAAAGTGCTCGTATTGTTTCAATAAAAGGGTCTACTGTACAGGCAAAAGGTCTTTCTTCTTATAGAATGGGAGAAATAACATATGTGGGAGAAGAGAGGCTTATTGGTGAAGTTATTGCCATTGTGCATGATACAGCTACAGTTCAAGTTTATGAACCTCTTGAAGGATTAAGGATTAATGATCCTTTATATCCCACTGGAAAATCTCTTTCTGCTGAACTTGGTCCTGGTTTATTATCTAATATTTTTGATGGAATACAAAGACCTCTTGATAATATAAAAAACATCTCTGGTTCAGGATTTATTGAGAGAGGGATTCAAACAAATGCTCTTGATAGACAACAAAAATGGGTATTTGAACCTAGAAAAGAATTAAAGAAGGGAGAAATCATCAAAGAAGGAGATGTTTTAGGAAAAGTCAAAGAAACAGAATCTATCACTAGCAGTGTGTTAATTCCTCCAGGTAAAAGTGGAGAGCTTGTTGAGATTATGGAAAAAGGTGAATATACCGTCTCTGATACAGTTGCTGTTTATAAAAATAAATCCGGATCAAAAGCAGAATTAACAATGATGCATGAATGGCCTGTTAGAATTGCTAGACCTTACTTAAACAAACTTCCTGTTAGTGGTCCATTAATTACAGGACAAAGGATAGTAGATATGTTCTTTCCAATATCAAAGGGGGGAACAGCAGCAATTCCAGGAGGTTTTGGTACTGGAAAAACTGTTCTTCAACACCAGCTATCAAAATGGAGTGATGCTAATGTTGTTATTTACATAGGTTGTGGAGAGAGAGGTAATGAAATGACAGATGTACTTCGAGAATTTCCAAAATTAATTGATCCACACACAAACAATCCTCTTATGGATAGAACATTGCTTATAGCAAATGTTTCCAATATGCCAGTTGCAGCAAGGGAAGCTTCAATTTACATGGGGATAACAATGGCTGAATACTATAGAGATCAAGGCTACAATGTACTTTTAACAGCTGATAGCACATCACGTTGGGCCGAAGCTCTTCGTGAAATATCAGGACAATTAGAAGAGATGCCAGTTGAATCTGGTTATCCAGCATATTTAGGAGCTCGATTAGCTAATTTTTACGAAAGAGCTGGTCAAGTAGTTGCATTGGGATCTCCTTATAGAGAAGGCTCAATAAATATAACAGCAGCAGTTTCTCCACCAGGTGGAGATTTTAGTGAACCAGTTACAGCTAATACAAAGAGATTTGTCAAAACATTCTGGGGATTAGATCCTGCATTAGCAAATAGGAAGCATTTTCCATCAATTAACTGGCAAAATAGTTATTCAGGATATATAGAAGAAATAGAAGAATGGGCGTTAGAGACAGGGTTAATGGATTGGGGGAGATATAGACAAGAGATGCTCAAGATTTTGCAGAAAGATAATGAGTTAGAACATATAGTGGAACTGATAGGATCCAAAGCACTTCCAGCTGATGAACAACTAATTATCTTAATTGCTGATATCATTAAGGAAGGATTCTTACAGCAGAACGCATTTCATCCTATTGATACATTTTGTTCGATAGAAAAACAAATGAAAATGATGAATCTAATTCTATTATTCCACGAACGGGCTAATATTCTAATAAAGAATGGATGCCCTATTTCTCTTATCAATTCATTAAGAACCGTTCAGATACTGAAAATGATGAAGGAAGAAATTAGAAATGAAGACTTAACTCAACTTAACAAAATTGAAGATCATATAATTTTTGATATGGAAGAACTAGGATCCAAATATGGATACAAGTAGGGATTAAGATGGCTAGAATAACAGTAAAAGGTGTTGCAGAAATTCGAGGACCTTTAATCATTATTGAAGGTATTTCTGGTATTCAAATGGGTGAATATTTAGAAGTGAGATTAAATGAACAATCCACTCGAAAAGGGAGAGTTCTAGCTATTGAGGAAGAGAAAGTCATTATCTTACTCTATCAAGGAACATATGAAATTGAGAAAGACGAAATAGAAACAGAGTTCTTCGGAAGAACAATGCAATTATTTGTTTCAGAAGATATGATTGGCAGAACTTTCAATTCCCTAGGTGAACCTTTGGATGGGCTTCCTGCTATATATTCAGATGAATTTAGAGATGTGAATGGAGCTCCAATAAATCCAACATCTAGAATTTATCCGAGAAACTATATTGAAACAGGAATATCATCAATTGATTTAATGAATACTTTAGTTCGAGGACAAAAAATTCCAATTTTTACTGGAGCAGGTCTTCCCAATAATCAACTTATAGGCCAAATAATAAAGCAAGCAAGAATAGCTGAAGAAATTGAAGGAGAAAAATTTGCTATTGTTTTTGGGGCAATGGGTTTAACTATGGATGACTATATTTACTTCCAAAGATTATTCAAAGAAACAGGCACTTTGGATAAAGTTGTTATGTTTACAAATCTTGCTAGTGATTCAGCTGCTGAGGGATTATTGACTCCGAAAGTTGCTCTAACTACAGCTGAATACTTAGCTTTTGACTGTGATTATCATGTTCTAGCTATTTTATCAGATATAACAAATTATTGTCAAGCACTAAGAGAAGTGTCTGTGGCATTAGAAACAGTTCCTGCAAGGAAAGGATTTCCAGGTTATATGTACAGTGATCTAGCTTCTATATACGAAAGATCGGGAATAATGGAAGGGTCTAAAGGAAGTGTGACATTGATTGCTAATTTAACTATGCCAAATGATGATATAACTCATCCAGTTCCTGATTTAACGGGCTATATTACAGAAGGTCAGATAATTTTAGACAGGTCACTACATAATAGAAGCATTTACCCCCCAATAGATGTTTTAGAATCATTATCACGATTAATGAAAGATGGAATTGGAGAAGGCTCTACTAGGGAAGATCATCCTTCTTTAAGCAATCAGCTATATTCTGCTTATGCTGAAGGATTAGACAAAAGAAAATTAGCGGAGGTTATAGGAAGAAAAGAACTTAATAGAAGGGATCAGATTTTTCTGGATTTTGCAGATAAATTTGAGGAAATAATGGTGAATCAAGGTGATGTTCATAGAACAATGGAAGATTCATTAGATAAAGGTTGGAAGTTACTTACTTTGCTTCCAAAAGTAGAACTAACAAAAGTTTCAGAGAGTGAGATGACAAAATATTGTCCAGAAGAGGAGGATTAGGATATGAGAGAAGCAATTACTGTACCACCTACTAGGGATAATTTATTGAAATATAAGAAGAAACTACAATTGGTTGAAAGAGCATATGATCTCTTAAGAGAGAAATATG
This sequence comes from Candidatus Heimdallarchaeota archaeon, assembly GCA_016839945.1. Classification (GTDB taxonomy): domain Archaea; phylum Asgardarchaeota; class Heimdallarchaeia; order Heimdallarchaeales; family Heimdallarchaeaceae; genus UBA460. The sequence continues at coordinate 64,034 of JAEOTE010000027.1, forward strand.
AAGCCCTTCTAATGAAATTGCACATAATAACAGCTGAAGCTTCAACTTTACATGAAAAAATGGAAAAAAGCTTAAGCGAATCCTATATGGAATATATTAAAACAGAATCAGAATTAGGAAGAGAGATGATCAATGTTTTCAGTGAAACTGTTCCTAAAGAAATAGCATTAGAAACGAGACCACTTGAATATATGGGTGTTTTGTATAGTGATTTAACTATTGAACATGTCCCAGAACCTTCTTATGGATTTTTTGGGATCTCAAGTCTTTTATGGGTAACTGCAAGACGATTTAGAGAAACATTCGATTTTATTGTTCAATTAGCAGAAATAGAAACCCTAGCTTACAGGATAATGAGCGATCTTCAATCAATTCAACTGAATCTGAATGCTTTGGATAAAGTATACAGAGTAAGATTTGGAAATATTGTTAAGCATATAGAAGATGTATTAGAATCTTATGAATTAGAGAACATTTATACGATAAAGAAACTTAAACAAAAGATGGAAAGTAAGAAACGAAAATGAGGTGACAACAATCAGAAAAGCTTTAGTTGCAATCAGTGATTTTGAAAGCGGTTCAAACTTAATCGCTAGTATTATTGATTTCTTTGACGATTGGGTCACTGAAATTCACTTACTCAATGTCGTTGATTCTGAAACTCTTGAGCATCTAGCAGCTTTTAGAAATATAGGAAAAGAAGAAGTCGCAGAGAGTACAAAAACAGAGTATGAAAGTATTTTACAGAAACTTGAGAATAGTTTCGAAAACTCTCATTTACTTATTACATATGAGATAAGAGAAGGTATTGTTGCAGAATCTATTATCAATGCATCAAAACAAGAAGATGTTGATTTCATCGTAATGGGTACTAAAAGAGAAAGAATCTCAAAAAGATTATTGAAGAACCATGTTAGATATGTTATAGAGTTATCAGAAATACCCGTACTTCTCTTCCCAGTCTGAAGGTGGTAACATGAAAGATAAAGATAAATCTGAAGACGAAGAATATACAAAAAATCTAAATCAGCTAATTAAAAAAATCAAAGCTGAAGCTGAAAAGGAAACAAAGAAGATTAGAGAAGAAGTTAAAATTCAACTAGAAAGTTTTGAAAAAGAAACTCAAAAAGAGGTAGATGAGATTAAAGAGAGTGAATTGGAAAAAGAAGTATCTAGATTTGAGTATATTAAAAAAAGAGCTGAAAGTGATTATCAACAAAGAGCAAAAAGAATTATAATCCAAACTAAAGAATCACTTATAGACGAAGTTTTTGAGAAAATAGAAAAAGAATTGATAAATTTTAGATCAAAATCTGGCTATAGAAAATATATTGAAGAAAAATTATATTCCACAAGTAAGAATATTAAAGATAAAAAAATGAAGTTATTAATCGATAAAAAAGATGATAAACTCATAAAAGAGATTGTAACAGCTTTTAACAAAAAAGCTGATAAAAATTATATTATTGAGATTTCAAAAAAAGGTACAAATGGTGGTTTTGTTATCACTGATGAAAATGAGAGAATAAAAATTGATTTCACAATTGAAAATCTGTTAATAGTAAGTAAAGAAACGATTAGAACAAAGATTAGTGAATTATTGTTTGATTAGGTGATTAAGAATGAGTCTGTTTCCACAGCCAATGTTAGAAACAACAATTATAACCCCTATTGAAGATTTTCCTAGGGTTGTTGTTAATTTAGCGGAAACAGAAAAATTTATGCCAAAAGAAATAACTTCTATTGAAGAAGTGGAAGAATTCTACCATTCTTCTAAACTAGATAGTATTAGACAAATTGAAGCATCATATAATGATTTATTTAAACTAATGCCAGAACCCAAGGAGAAACTTGGTCTTAAGATATCAAGGGCGTTTAAAAAACAACCCTTAATCGAACCTATTTTTACAAAATGGGAGGATATAGAAAAAATAGAAAACAAAATCAGAGATGAGATTAATAACCTTAAACTTCGATTAAAGGAGTTAAGAGAACAATTCACCTCAAAAGAAGAGAAGTTCGAATTAAATGAGCTATTAGTAAAAGGATATAGATTATTGGATACAGAACAACCTTATGAGGTAGGAGCAAACGAAAGAACACTGATAGGGATACTTACAACATCTAAAATTGAGGATGCTGAGGAATTTATTAAGGAAGTTGAAAAAAGTGAAGTGATTCCTCTTATTCAGAACAAATTTATGATCTTTGCTCAAGATAAAAAAGGATCCATTTCAAAACTCATCAAGAGTCTTTCTACAGTAAGATGGTTCGAACATGAATATAAAGGACCTATTCATTTGAATAAAATTGAACTAAGCGACGAAATCGAAAAGGCTTCTAAGCTTTTGCAAGAAGAGATAAAAGGTCTTGATAATGAAATAAACGAGTTTGCAATAAACAATAAGGAAAGAATTTTAGCTCTAAAACTATCTATTGATAGTTATAGTCATTTCCTTCGGATTTATGTTTCAGCAAAAAAAACTAAGAAAACGATAATTTTCCAAGGATGGGTTGCACAAAAAAGCAAAAAGATTATACTTAAACAATTAACTAAACTTAAAGAAACAATTTGCATTTTTAATGAACCAGAAGAAGAAATGAAGAATATTCCTGTTGTATCATCAAGAAATCCAATTACTAGAGCTTTTCAATCAATAGTTGGATTGTATGGATTACCTTCCTCCAAAGAGGTTGATCCTACTATCTTCTTTATATTCACTTTTAGTATATTTTTTGGAATTATGTTTGGAGATGCTGGCCATGGTTTAATTCTAATGGTCTTAGGATTGCTTGGAATACTTGCTAGAGGATTGAAGAGAAATGTTCGTCAGATGTTTGTTTTAGTTTTCGCAGTTGGTTTCTCTTCCTTCATTTTTGGAGCATTTATTTTTGGAGAAGCATTTGGTTTTCATCTCGATGAAATGCTAGGGATTCATTCATTATTTGGTCTTGAATATCCAATTTTAAGTCCAATTCATAAGTTGACAGAAGTATTCAATATTACTCTACTTATAGGTTCAATTCACATAGTTTTAGGCTTAATTTTAAGGATGGTGAATCAGATAAGGCATAAAGAATATGAGGAATTATTAAAAGAAACATGGGCTCAAATATTCTTGTATGCTGCAATTTTATATTTTTTGAGTTCTTTAGGCATTATTGATTTTGGAATTGATCCAAGCAATATTGCAATAGTTGGTCTTGTTTCAGTATCGATAGGGGTAGGTTTGGCTTTATTCGGTCAAGGAATAGCAAGTATCTTCCTAAAAGAGAAAGGTAAAGACATTCTGAGGAGTTTCTTAGGAGGGATAGGGAACGGATTGTTGAATCTATTAGAATCATTTAGTACTTTTATTAGTAATACCATATCTTATGGAAGAATGCTTGCTATGTTAGTCGCTCATGTAGTTTTTCTAAGTGTCATTAATGAATTAGCTGCAATGTCAGGTTTTATTGTATGGCAAATTCTTATTTTGATAATAGGCAATATTTTTGTGTTAATTTTGGAGGGGTTGCTCGTGTTTGTTCAAACTTTAAGATTACATTTCTATGAATTTTTCAGTAAATTCTATGAGGGAAGTGGAATACAACACAAACCAATCTTCGTTTTCAATAAAAAAATGGATTTGAGTAAATATGGTTGATAGTCTACTACTAGGAATAATTGGAATAGCAGGAACTATGATAACAATATTAGGTGCAGGAATACCTTTAGCGAAAGGTGTACAAGCAGCTGCAGCAGCGGTTGCTGAAAAACAAAAACTGAATATCTTCATTTTGATCTATCTAGCGCTTGCAGAAGCTTTAGCTATCTATGGTCTTCTCATAGCTTTTGTAATGTTCACGAAAATAAGTGGTCCTCTCCAAGGTACAGGAGAATTCACTGTTATCCATGGATATATCTACATTGGAGCAATGTTTGTTATGGTTGTTTCCAATCTTGGTGCAGCAATTACACTCTCCAAGGGTGAACCTGCAGCAATTGGTTCAATAACAGCTAATTCAGAAGTTTTCACTCCCAACCTAATATATCTAGCACTTGGAGAGGCGTTAGCTATTTATGGATTACTTATAGCTTTTATACTTCTGAGCTTAGTTCCATAGTTTAAAAATTAAACCAAGTTAATTATTAGCTCCCTGGTTTTTTCTACGGGGAACTTATATTCTTTTAAATATAGTAATTTCGTTAAATCTTGGATTTGTGTTTCATAATTCTTTAAATAACAAAGTAAGCTTAAAATCCCAAAATCGTTATGAAATGCCTTAGTCATTAATTCTAGCTCATTTGCGTTTATCCCAATCTCAATGTGTAGAAACATTTTATCTTTTTCATAAAGTTCTATTCCTTTTGTTATTTTATCTAGGGATAACGTTTTGAGAATTTCCAAATCCGATCTTAAATCACGAGCTTCCATCATTTTTTTTATTTGGATTTTGTATGGAAATTCTTCAGGAATAGGTAAAAGTTGAAGAGCTTCATTAACATCAACTTCAACAAAATCTGCTTTTAAAATCACTAGTAGTAAGTTCTTCAAAAGCTCTTGCTTTACAAAAAAAAGTGCACCTTCTCTTTGATTTTTTTTCAATTTTCCAGCTTTATCAAGCATTTGTTTAAGATAAAAACTTTCAATAGCAAATTCAAATGGCCAAATATCACCAACTTTGCTATAAAGCTGTTCTGCAACTTCTATTTCTTTTTGGTATTCAGATTCTTTTAATGTCTCAACAAGTGCTGCTAAATCCTCACTCTGAAGGAGTCGGGCTATAAAAGAGGTTCTTCCCAACAACTCTTGTCCCCGAAGATTAATGACTTCTTTTAAATCTATTTCAGCTCTAGAATATAGATAACGTATTAATCGTTGGATATTAAGAGTTTCAAACTTTGTTGTATAAGATTCTAAGAATTCTTTTCCCCATTTAGGGGAATTTCGCAGAATGAAAATATATTGGTCTATTAGTTTTGATGTCAGAAGTTTTTCTATTTCATGGGATTTGTAGGATGGATGATCTTTTAATTTCTCACCGATGTCTATTACTTTCAGTTCATTGATGAAATCTTCATAAGGTTTATTTATTAAGTTGTCCCAGTCTTCTTTAGTTAGAAGCTTCGCATATTGTCCCCTAATATAACTCGTTAATAAAGCTATATCTGGTGAAATATTTGACATCAAAAGAACAAGAGATAATTGAACAAATAAAGCTTGCTGAACAACAAGCAGAAAAACGCATTAAAGACTCCAAAAATGAAGCACATTTCCTGCTTGAAAAGGCTCAAAGCGATAGAATCAGAAGATTTGAGAGTGCAAAAAGTGATGCAAGAGAAATTCTCAAGAAAAAAATTGAGGAAGCTAAAGATACATCACAATATGAGCACTTAATCCAAGAAGCTGAAACTAATGCTAATCTTTTGAGAGAAAAAACTAAGAACAAGATCGAGAAAGTTGCTAAAGAGATTACAGATTATATACTTGAAATTGGTAAGAGGTAAAATTATTCTTCTTCTACAAAATCCAATTCCTCAAATTCAAGATCATCAAATTCTGTCTCATCAAACTCTATTTCTTCTAACTGATCTTCCTTTTGTGCATCTTCTTTAAGATCTTCTATGTGATCTAAAATCATATCATGAAGTTCTGAAAATTCATCTGCAATGAAAAGTGTATCCAATTCACCCTCATCCGAGTATCCCCAAGCAACTCCAAAACAAGAAATCTTTAACATTTCAGCAACAATCACATCATTTGGAAGATCACCTATTAGAACACTTCTGGAGATTGAATCAGCATCAAAGTTATCTGTTATAAGAGCTAATTTATCCTCACCAGATAGAGTCATATCGAAGGGATTGCTTTTCCCAAAGAGTTTTTTCAAAACTTTGTCAGAGTATTCTTTGTTCGCCATTGTAGGATTCTGTGTAACAATTACCAAAATTAAATTATCTATTTTCCTTATCTTCTCTAATGTTTCTTTCGCTTGAGGAACTAATTGTATTTTCTCGAGAAATATTTCTTCTTGAAGTTTTTGCAATTTCCTCTTGTTTAAAAGGAGTTTTATTGGATTTACAGGATACTTAAAGAACATGTCCATACTCATTCTTTTCCTTGAAGCATCTTTGTACATCTGAATAATTTGTATTTTTGAGAATTCTTTACCAAAAGCTTTTTTGAAAACAGCTTGTGTAATAGTTATTGTGTCTACAACAGTCCCACCAAAATCAAAAAAAATAGGGATTGATTTTTCCATTTCATCACTTCATCTACATAGTTATGCATAAAAAAAAGAAAGAGGTTTTAATTTGTTGCTATGAAAGCTAATTTCATCTTCTTCTTCGTCTTCGAGTTTCTCTGTATCTGGTCTTTAATCCTAGTTGCAATGTTCTTGCTGCAAAAACAAGACCTGCAATTGCTGCAAAAATACCAAAATAGAAGAAAATTTGTTGAACTGCTAGGTATATTCCGGCTAATCCAATAGCACCAAATAAGAAAGATAACACACCTACTTGTATCCAATAAGATGTTTCTCTTGGTATTTGGGTTATTACTGTTCGACCAGTTGCACCATCAAGTATAGCAGTTTGCTTTTTACCTGAAAATTCGAATTCTAGAAAATAGAAGGGTATATGCAATAGATAGACACCTTTTACTTCAGGTTGATCTCTAACTTCTTGGATTTGGGCTAATTCTTTAAGCATCAAACCTTTATGTATTTCTCTCATTGAATTTATTGCTTCTGCTTTTGCTTGTTCAAGATCAAAAACACTTGGAGACACATCTGCTCTTACTTTTTCAGCTTCAAGTGCTTGGAAATATACTTTTCCTCTAGTTGAGATCTCAAAATTGAGAAGTTCATTATTTATTTCTTCAGCTGCATAAATGATAAATTCTCTTTCATCATCAAAGACTCCTTGTTCAGGTTTTGGATGAAAATCTATGTTTCTGTAACCAGATTTATAACGGAAGCTATAAGTTGCATATTCACCTACACCTGAATATTCTGTACGAAGATGAACTGTAACTATGAAGTAAGGTATAAACTTCAAGTCTAGTTTTGATATTTTAAGTGATTTATGCAGATCTTCTGGTGTTCCTGGATGCTTGAGGATATCTCCTACAAGCTCTGTTCTGATTTGTTCCGCATCATACATCACAGGTAACATATAATGTTCAATTAATTCTTTGACTTTCTTCAATTCACTTGTAACACTGCAATATGGACATGTAACATGAGTCTGAGTGTCTTCCATTTCAAGTGGAGCTGCACAATTTGGGCACATTATACTTTTCATTTTTTTAACCTCCATGTACACTCATAGGCTTAAACGTATTCTTCAGCGTAAAGAACCCTATAACAGCAGCTACAATTCCAGCAATTATTGGTACGGCTACTTGATCACCGAAGAAATAGCTTACGGCTCCTCCACCACCTAGGAAGAGGAATGATAGCGTAAGGAAAATAACTCTGAATCTTGTTGTAACAGGAATTTCTCCTAAAATTACACTTCCAGTACTTCCAAGAATTGCTATTCTGTATGTTTCATCTTTAAAGATATATTCGACTTGCCAAACTGGAGCATGCACGAAGTATGTTCCAGTATATGATATTTGAGTAGCACAATCAAAGACTTTAGTACAAGCTTTTTCAGCTCGAGATCTGTGATCATCAAAAACTATTGTTTTGCCTAGTTGATTCGCAGCTTCTAAGGATATTTCTGAAGATAAATAATCAAATTCCTTTTCAGTACCTGTTAAACGATCATAATTAAAAGGCACTGCTCTTGAGAAAGTAGCTCTAACAAGATCCTTCACTTTGTCGTAACCGTAAATTGAGCTACCTCTTCTCCCAAGAAGAACGTCTACTCTTTTTTCATTGATTTCATTATCAACAGGTCTATAAACCGTAACATGTTCAGTCACCGTTCTTCTGTTCTTTCCTGTACCAACTGTTCGAGTTTTTGTTTCAGAATACCTTAGATAACCTACAAAATGAGTATATGCATCAGTATTAACACACCAAAACGGAGTTAAGATCGGACTTACTTTTGTTATTTTATAGCCTCTGATTCCTCGTAGATATCCTTTTTTTCTGATGAAATTCTTCACAATATCATGTACTTGTTTCTGATTGATTGTATTTTCGAGTATATAGTGGTTTTCGAATTTACTTCCATCTGATAAAACCGCTTGACCACAAGATACACAGTTGAAAATCTTGTCCTCTGGATTTATTTCCAGTGGAGAATTACAATAAGGACATTGAAATTTTGTTAATTCACTCATTAAAGATACAATATTCAAAGGGTAATATAAGATTTCGGCAACTGTCCATTGATTTCAGAGAGAAGTGATTGAAAGAGCTTGTTTATTTCTTTTTTTTCATTTTGTTGATATTAGTTGTAACAACATCAACTAGTTGTGTTAGTTTTTTGTATAATGGATCATCTTCAGGAAAAATATAATCTCCCTTGATTCCTAATTCCATTATGGTTGAAGAAAGTGGAAGAGAATCTAGAAAATCAATTTTATCCGGTTTGTACATCTCTATTATCTCGTTTTTCCATGATTCTAATAGCTTTTGACTCTCAGCTTTGAGCTTTGGAGGAAGTTGATTAAAAACAAAAAAATTCAAAGAAGTCATTGCCAGTTTTTTGTAAATAGAACTTAGCATTTGTTTAGCACCAGCAAAACTAAATGTAGATGGTCTCATCACAAATATTCTAGCATCAGCAATAGCAGCTGCATTTACTGATTCCATTCTATAACCAGGAGCACAATCATACACAATATATCTGAAACCTAATCTAAAGAGAAATTTTGTCATTTCATGCAAAGCAAAGAAAGAAAACTGTTGTATTCCTTCCAATAAAGATAACAATCCTTCGCCATATTCTACATTCTCCCTTGCAACAATCAAGTAAAGATTGGGATTATCAGTTTCAATGATTACATCCTCACTTACTTGTTTTTTACCTAAAAGAACGTCATTTATGGTAGCATTTACTTTTTTTTCAGGTATATGAAAAATATGCTGAATAGTAGGTTGAGCTATGTCTAAATCAATCAGTATAGTTTTATTTCCTCTTTTTGCTAATTCATATGCAATATTGCATGATAGTGTAGTTTTTCCAGGACCTCCTTTCTGAGAATGGAGAATAATTATATCTAAACTCTCTTTTGATAAAGCCAGAGCTTCTTTAAAATCTATAGCACTCATTCAAACACCGGATATTTCATTTATGATCTTAGCGCAATTTTAGTTTTTTGACAGATATTAACAACTAATTATCATATTCTGGTCTTTATAAGACTTTTTTGTATTTAAATTATCAGCAAACTTATATTTTTAAAGCAATAAGTATTGTTGAGAGTTTAAGAAATTAAAAATAATCCTAATGGTGTCTGAATGAATATATTATTTGATGAAACACAGAAAGAAAGAGGTAGTATTGGAGATAATTTTCAAAAACTTGCTGAATTACTTGAAAAGAGTGGTCATAAGGTCAGAAAATACGACACTTATCCAATAAAATATAGTTTATTATCAAATGCTGAGATTTTTGTCTTTTTATGTCCAGATGGAAGTAAGATGTACGGGCATGAGATTAAAGCATTGCTGAGATTTGTTGATGAAGGAGGTTGTATAGCAATTTTCGCCAATGCAGGTGGCGATAAAGGTTTAAACACTAATCTAAATACATTGTTGAAACACTTTGATATAGAATTAGTTGCTAATCAAATATTTGATTACCAGAATTTTGATCTAAAATTAGAAAGTAATGTTGTTATAACTAATATATATGATAGTCCACTTACAGAGGGAATAGAAAATTTCACTTTTGTTTCTGGCTGTTCTGTACATATAGGTAAGGATGTGAATGAACTTGCAAGAACCGATAATTCAAGTGATCCTCCAAGTGCTACTGTTATGGCTAAAACATCTTATGGGTTAGGAACAGTTTTTGTATGTGGATCATATCTAATGCTTTCTGATAAGAAGTCAGGAATAGATTTAAGAGAGAATAAGAAATTAGCACTTAATATTTTCAACAATATCGCAGATACACCTCTAAAAAAGAAAAAAACTGTAGAGCAACCTATAAAAGAAGAAACTGATGCTGAAATAGAAACTCAAGCTGTTGATTCTTTAACAAAAGTTGATATGGTTAAAGAAGCTCTTCAGAGAGGAGAAAGTGATTCAGTTAAGACTGAAGTAATAAAAGCTATGGAAATGCTAAAGCAAGAAGTGAAAGCTCAAAAACCAGAGGCAGCTGAAGAGGTTCCAAAATTAAAGAAAGAAGATATTTATGAAGCTATTTCAGTTATTCAAGATTTAGAAGATGAAGTAGACTCTCTTAACATTGAGGATCCAGGATATAGAGATATCTTGATTACAGATATGGCTCGAAGAAAGGGAATAGATTATACTCAGGTTTTACCTTACCTTGAGAAATTACGCGAGAGAGAAGAAAAAGAAGAGAGTGCAGACCCTACTAGAAAAGAAGTAGATATAGCAGATATGCCTGTTCCAACTCCAGCTGATCAATTTGAAAAAGACCTAATGTGGTTTGATGATAAACTCAAGGATTTAGATACACAAGATATGATTCCATCAGCTAAAATTGGAGAACCAATAGATAGAGTGAATATTAATGCTTTAGTGCTTGCAATACGTGAACTAAAAAATAGTGTTGACATTCTAAGTGCAAATTTGATACATATAATGAGTGAAATACTCATTGAGCTAAAGGAACAACCAAAGAAAAGAAAGTAATTTTCAAGGATCGATTAGCGTGAAATTCAATGAATTGAGTAAATGTTATTTGGAATTAGAAAAAACACAAAAGAAACTTGAAATGATTGATATTCTTGCAGATACTCTAAAGCATTCAACTTCAGATGAGATAGGTAAAATAGCTTTCTTGACTTTAGGTAAATTATATCCTGATTTTGAAGGAATAAAATTGATGCTAGCAGAAAAAATGGTTATCAAAGCTTTATCACTTGCAACTGGCACAAGCGAAAAATCAATAACAACTATATTTGAGGAAGTTGGAGACTTAGGTAAAACTACTTTTCAGCTCCTTGAAAAAAAACCTCAAACTAGCCTTCTTTCATTCACACAAACAAAAGAAGAAGAAAAGGAATTTGAAATTACTGAGGTCTGGGAAATCTTAGATAAAATAGCTAGGATGTCTGGAGAAGGTTCTGCAGACAAAAAGATTAAAACACTAGCAGGTTTGATATCAAAAGTTACTCCTCTGGAAGCACGTTTCATAATACGAATAGTTATAGGTCAACTAAGAATAGGGGTTGAGTCACATCTTTTGTTGGAAGCTCTTTCAGTCTCCAAAACAGGTTCAAGGGAGAGTAAATCTCTACTAGAAAGAGCATATAACAGGAATGCAGATATAGGATTTGTTGCAGAACAACTGTATAAAGGAGGGGTAGAAGCAATTAAGCTAATAGAAGTTAGATTATTTAATCCAATTCGTGTAATGCTTGCACAAAGAGTGTCTAATTCAGAGGAACTACTAGAAAAATTTGGTGGTAAATGCTCATTGGAATATAAATACGATGGACTAAGAGTGCAAATCCATAAAAAGGAAGATGACATCAAACTTTTTTCCAGAAAACCTGAAGATATCACCAATCAGTTCCCAGATGTTACCAAATTCATAAAAGAAGCAGCAATTGAAGACGAAATAATCATTGAAGGTGAAATTGTTGCTTACGATCTAACAAAGGAAAAAATTCTTCCTTTCCAGCAAGTAGCTCAAAGAAAAAGAAAATATGATGTTGATCAGAAAATTGAGGAAATCCCTGTTAGAGTTTATCTTTTTGATGTTCTGTATTGCTACAATGAATCAAGACTAGACACATCGTATCTAGAAAGAAGGAAATTTTTGACCGAAATAATAAAGGAAACAGAGAATATTAGATTCTCTCATCAGCTGGTAGTTGATAATACTGATGACATAGAGATTTTCTTTAATCAAGCACTAGAAAACAGCTGTGAAGGAGTAATGGGAAAGGATGTTTCTCCTGATTCTATTTATCAAGCAGGAGCCCGAGGATGGAATTGGGTTAAGTTTAAGCAAGATTATATTTTACCAGATACATTTGATTTAGTAATCATTGGAGCTGATTATGGTAAAGGGAAGAGAGCAGGCAAATATGGAACTTTCCTTTTGGGTTGCTATAATCCAGAAAACTTAGTTTATCAAACTTTTACTTGGGTAGGAGCAGGTTTTACTGATGAAGATTTAGATACTTTGTATAAAATGCTAAAAACATTAAGCAGAGATAAACCAAAACAAGTTGAAAGTAACATAGAAAGCCCCGTATGGTTTGATCCTCAGATTGTAATAGAAATAGAAGGCGCAGAGATTACTGTAAGTCCTATGCATACTTGTGCAAAAGGAGAACTAGAAGAGAAATCTGATGGTTTGGCCTTAAGATTTCCTAGATTTACAGGTAAAATAGTTGAAGATAGATTAGCTGAACAAGCAACTTCAACTGAGGAAATACACCAAATATATTTAAATAAAAAGGATAAATAAGGAATGACAGCAAATGTTTGGTCGAAAGAAAAAAGAAGAAGAAGTAGAAGAAGATTTATCTGAAAAACCAAGTGAGGCATTAAAAATCTTAAGCACAAATATTGAAACCTATGCAGGTTATCATGAATTAGAACATAGAAAAAATTCAGATGTTGCATTTAGATCCAAGCTGCTTAAGATAATGAGAGATGCGGGAGACTCAATGAGTCAGGTTCATGAGCTCTTAATTCATTCCCAATTATTAACTAGTTGGGGACCAGCTGGATTAGTTGTGAAAAAAATAGGTGACATTAGAAGAGATGCTTCAGATACGGATTATAAATATTCTACTTTTTTCGACGTAAAAGATGTAGAAGGAGAACATGGTTTGGATTTATCGATAGTATATTTACTAGAAATTGAAATTCTTGATCATGCAGAAGAATTCAAAGACAGAATACTTGATGTTCAAACTAATCTAGAAGAGATGATGTTAGACACTATTGAAGATAACGTTGCATTATTAATGTCTCTTAGTAACAATCTATATACAAGATTTAATGAAAGAAATGAGCTGATAAGAGCTTTCGAAAAAATGAAACTATGATTTAATACTCTTTATCTTCTTTAATATCGAATCTGTAGAATAGCCAGTTATACTTACTATTTTTGTTTTAGATTTTAATCCACTAACAATCGATAAAGATGATGTTGGAATAGATAGTATTTTTGATAAATGTTTAATTAAAGCTTGGTTTGCTTTTCCTTTTACTGGAGGTTCTTTGATAAAAATATCAAAGGAAAAATCACTTATCTCAATTCTGTTTTTGGGTGAACGCGGATGTAACTGAATTGTGAGAAATATACTATTATCCCTCTCTTTAAAAAAAGGTGGAAAAGACAAAAAGCCACCATATTAAGCTACTTTAGCAGCTAATCTAGCAGCTGAAGCGTAAGCATATTCTTTCTGCACATTTGCTGGAGACCAAGCTATAACGCATCCAGCCCATTTGGGGCATCTTGCAACAATTAAATGTCCTTGTCCCCCTAAATTTGAGGAAATAAGTCTATCGGGAGACATTGTAATAACTGTAAATTTCAAATCTCCGCCAAAATTTATATCAGGAACCTGATTCTTCCATGCATTAAATGGAATTGTAGGATCAACCTGCCAATCTCCATATGTATAATATACTTTCAAATCATCTCCCATTAACCAAACCACACCAACAGTTCCTTCTGCAGCTATTCTCGCAACTTCATCTTGAAAGCTCAAAGTACTCACCTTCTGATATTATGCTTACATTCTCCTTTTATTAATTTTTTCTAGAGGCAAGTTTAGAATCTAATAAAATCCTTGCTACTAAGAGTAAATTTGTCTATATTTCTATTGAAATTTCTTTTTGGGTAGTTTAGCAATATATTTTTAGGAGTTATTCCTTAATCATAATTAATAATGTCAGAAGAAGATACAAGTATTAGGAAAAGACGAATTTTACGTTTCATTAGAGATTTAGATCTTAGGTATATTCGAGGTTCAATTGATAGAAGAACATACCAGACTTTAAAGAACAAATATCAAGAAATTATGACAAGTCTTCCCTCTTCTTTAAAAACGCAAGAACAACTAAAATCTATTGAAGAAACAATAGAAGCTCTTCCACAACTTGAATCAGATATTCAGGAAATAGAAAAAGAAGAAGTTGAACTTGCTCCAACTCCGCCACCTGCAAGAAAAATAAAAATCCCTGCTATTGAATTAGAAAACATACCAATTGTAGAGATAGAGGAATTAAAAGTAAGATATGTAATGAATCTAGCAATTAAAGGTGCAACTAAAACTTTTGAAGAAGAAATGAATTGGGAACAAGATTATGTTGCAGGAAAAATCAATGACCAAGATTATCTAGCAAAAAGAAATGAAATAGAAGCCAAACAACATAAAATCTTCCAGCATTTCTATAAATTATCAGAGCTGCTATTTTCAGTTAATAAAGATCATTTGTATAAAAACACTCACAACAATTTCCTTCTATTTAATAATGAATTGAGTGAGAATATCAATCGTCTTAGGAGAATGGAAACTGAGAAAAAGGAACTAAAAGGGATAATTTATGATATAAATGAAAGAGTACTAAGACACAGACCTATCCTTAAGAAAGCAGCTCAAGACACATTGAATTGGAAAGTTACAATACAGCAAGAAAAAGAAAAATTCAGTCATTTCTATGAAACCAATAAAAGCGATTTACCAGCAAATCAAGCTGAGGAAGTAGGAAGGATAACAAGCCAACTTGAAATCTATGAAGAATTACTAGATGAGGATATTAATGATTATGCAAAAGATTTGGATGCCATGGATGTAATCTATGGTGAGCATTTACGTTATCAAGAAATAATAACTCCATATTTCAAAAATTTAGCATATGAAACAGAAGATAGAATACAGAAATATAGTGAAGTAATTAGTTATCTACAATTTAGATCGAAGTTAGCGGTATCATCAAGTTTTGCAAGTAGAGATCTTGACTATCAACTAATGTCTGAATTAAAATCTCTATGGAGATATTCAGGGAAACCAGTCTTAGATGATCAGAAAGAATTAGTTGGATTTCTTGTGGGTCCAGGACAATTGAATGACCAATACGGAATAATAATCAGACATCATCAAGAAGTATCTTTTGCAACAATAAGAAGAATCTATGATCTTGTTGTTACTTCAAGAAAGAAGAAAGAAGATCTTTCAGAGGAAGATAAGAAGGAATTTCTACTTAACGACATACCGAAGATTATTCCTCAAATCCCATTCCCATATCTCACCCCTAATATTCTACTTGAATATTGTAAGAGAAAAGAACATCCACTATCAGATGAGATTAAGCAAGTTATGTTACAACCAGAGAATTATCTTTTTATTCCAATAGATTATGTAACAAAGAGCAGTAGAGAAGTCAATATTAGTAATCAAAGTGTAATGCAAAATGGTGATGTTTTACCTTATTTCAATCCAACAGAGAGTAATATGATAAGTGAACACCTAACTAGTAATAAAGATATAGAAGTTAAAGATATAATTGGTAATGATCTAGGAAAGGCTCATTCAGTTATTTACCATCCTGATAAAGGGTACTTCTTAGTAGTTCAGAAGGATACACTCTCAAAGTTCTTGTACGAACAAATTTATGATTTCTTATTTACTGAAACTCTTCCTTCAGAAGCAAATATCTCTTCAATTTCTGCTGATAAGAAGAAATTAGAGGTGATTTCAAAATTAGCAGAAGAACATGATGTTTCGAAAGAAGAAGTAGATTCAAAAGAATTTCTACAGAAGTTTTTAATAGAGAAGAATACAGGAATCTTACCTGAAAAAGTTGAGAATGCACAGTATATTCTTTATTCTCTTGGAAATGTTCGTATCATTAGTGACACAATACAACTAAATTATGGATCTCCTTCATTTGAATTATCTGAGATTTTTGATTTACAAGGAAAAGTTGTTGAAAATGTTAAAGGAACAGAAGTTGGAGTTGTGTTTAATCTCAAGCTTCTCGAAAAACCTGTATTAAATATCTGGACATCGATAGACCTGATGTTAATTGCTTCATTTATTCATGATAATCCTGAGAAGCTATTTGAAGATGATAAAAATTTCATAGATAACCTAGCAATTTCTATTGGTAAACAACTTAGTATAGCTCCTCAAATTGCTTTACGACCAGATATTGTGATGACTTTTATGAATCTTTCAGGAAAAATTTCTGATTTTGATTATATGCAAGAAACGATGGAGAAATTCAATCCAAAGACTGTTGAATTATCGAGGATAATTTCAGTTGATAAAAGAAAGATTCTAGCTGATTTGAGTGATCAGGAAATTATGGAAGAAATATATACAGATATTGAAGTTGGAGAAATAGACGACGAACATAGGTATGTAACCTCACCGGATTATTTCCTAAGAGATCAATAAATCTAGATAAGAAGAAGAACACTAGAGGAATAGGAACATGAAGTCTATATTTTTAGGTTTTTTTCCAATTAGCAAATTATCTGAAATAAAAAAGAAAAATTCAGTTCTCTTGTATGGATTACCTTTTGAAAGAATTAAGGCAACTCCCGGAGGATCTAAAAAAGCTCCTGATGCATTAAGAAAACAATCAATGGAATTTAGTGGGATCTCAAGTGATTTCAATATGTTTGAAAATAAATCTGATTATTTTGATTTTGGAAATATTGATCCCATAAGAGAAAAAGAAAAAATAAAGAAAATCTGGAAAAAAACAGATGATTTAAATCTTCGATTATTAGTTCTAGGTGGAGATCATAGTATAACCTATGATACTTTGTCTCAAGCTCCTTGGAATGAAAAAACTGCTGTCATTTGGTTGGATGCTCATGCAGATTTAGCAGATGAATATCCTCCTGGGATTTTTTACTCTCATGGTACTGTTTTCACAAATCTAAAAAAGGATAATAATCTAGCTGGAAACCAAATGCTGCTAATTGGAGGTCATGCATACACTCAAACTAAAGAAGAGTTTCATAAATTAAAGAACAAAGAAGTATCATTTATTCCAATGCATCAGTTTTTCGAAAGCAAAGAAGAATCTATGAAAACTATAAGAGAGTTTGTTAAAGATAAGGATAGAGTTTTTCTAAGCTTAGATGTAGATTCAATAGATCAAGCTTATGTTCCAACCTTGGGAACTGCTGAACCTTTTGGTTTAACACCATATCTTTTAGTTGAAATTCTCAAATTAATCTTGCCTAAAACTTCATATGTTGATATTGTAGAAACACAGTTTGAAAAAACAAATAGAATAGCTTTGAATTTTGTGGTAGGTCTTGTTTTCAAAATTTTAGAAATTTGGGAAACTTAACGATATAGAGTAAAGTTTATTTTTTACCAAAGAAATTTCTTTTTATGACTTCAAAAAAAGTAATTTTTACTGATAAAGCGCCAGCTCCTGTAGGTCCTTATTCACAAGCTGTTCAAGCTGGACAATTCCTATACATAGCAGGTCAGATACCAGCAGATCCTTCTTCAGGTGAGATTATTATTGGTGATGTACAAAAAGCTACAAAGCAAGTATTAGATAATATAAAAGTAATCTTAGAAGATGCTGGATATTCTTTACTAGATGTAGTAAGATGTAGAGTCTATCTTAAGGATATGAATGACTTTGGAAAAATGAATGAAATATATGCGACATTCTTTACCGAAAAACCTCCTGCAAGAGTAGCAGTAGAAGTGAGTAGACTTCCAAAAG
>JAEOTE010000028.1 GCA_016839945.1 Candidatus Heimdallarchaeota archaeon
CAATTAGATATCGAACTATTCCCTGCAAAATTTTCAGCAACAATAACATAGTAGTAGAATCCTCCAGAAGATAATGTATCAATATATTCACTTAAGGATACTGTAGCAATTGGGATGAGTCCTTTAATTAACCAGATGTAAGAAGTTGAACGGTAAACATGGTAAGTAGCAATTCTAAACATATCATTCCAGTCTAGATTTACAGTATCCATTTCAGTTGGATTAAGTGTAATGAATGCTAGTTCAGGAGCAACAGAAGGACCTCCCAAAAGTTTGTAAAAAATATCCACATCAGTTCCACTACCAGCATAATCAGTATAATCTTGCCAAGCTACATGAACATTCCCGGCAGAATCCACTGCAAGAGAAGGAGTAACCGAAAGACCTGCACTTTCTGTGGAAACGACTTCTGTGATGGTCCATGAAGAGGAAAATGAGTCCCGGTTTTTATAGAAAATATCAAATTCTGTTCCAGCTCCAACATAATCAGTTAAATCCCACCATGCTAAATACACATTTCCTGCAGTATCAACAGCAAGAGAAGGAAGCCAAGAAATTTCTGTACTTTCTGTGGAAACGACTTCAGTAATTGTCCAAGAAGAGGTATAAGCGTACCAGTATTTGTAGAAAATATCATCATCAGTTCCTGCACCAGCATAATCAGTATCATCTACCCAAGCTACATGGACATTACCAGCAGAATCTACAGCAAGAGAAGGAGATTCAGAATTTCCTGTACTTTCTGTGGAAACGACTTCAGTAATTGTCCAAGAAGAGGAGGAGGAGTCCCAGTATTTGTAGAAAATATCATCATCAGTTCCTGCACCAGCATAATCAGTTCCATCTTGCCATGCTAAATGCACATTCTCTGTAGAATCTACAGCAAGAGAAGGACTCCAAGAAAAATATGTACTTCCTGTGAAAACAACTTCTGTCGTGGTCCAAGAGGAGGATGATGTGTTCCAGCGTTTGTAGAAAATATCTGTATATGGTCCTGCACCACCATAATCAGTATCATCTTCCCAAGCGATGTGCACATTACCCGTAGAATCCACAGCAAGAGAAGGAAGACCAGAAATTCCTGTACTTTCTGTGGAAACGACTTCAGTGGTGGTCCAAGAGGAGGATGATGTGTTCCAGCGTTTGTAGAAAATATCTGTATCTGTTCCTGCTCCTGCATAATTAGTGTCATCTTCCCAAGCTATATGCACATTACCCGTAGAATCCACAACAAGAGAAGGATAATTAGAAATTCCTGCACTTTCTGTGGAAACGACTTCAGTGGTGGTCCATGAAGAAGTATAAGCGTTCCAGCGTTTGTAGAAAATATCTCCATCGGTTCCACTTCCTAAATAGTCAGTTTCATCCCACCAAGCTATATGGACATTACCAGCAGAATCGACAGCAAGAGAAGGATAATTAGAAGCACCTGAACTCTCAGTGGAAACAACTTCTGTAATATTCCATTTCCAATCCATTTGAATGGAAGAATCTAATTTGTATTGATTGTTTTTTTCCTCTACTAGAGCTTTTGTGCTAAAAGTATTAAGAGAAGAAGAATTTATTAAAAAAGAAATAATGATAACACTTAAGCTCACAACTAAAATCTTTTTTTTCTTTTTCATAATATCAACTTTTTTTAGTTTTTTTCTCGCTCAAAGTAAACGAGATTTTTCAAATTGTTGACAATAAGTGTCAAAAATAAAAGCATTTTCCCATCTTATTGAAAATTTCTTTTTAAAATATTCATATCTTGATATTTCACTTGAAAAGACAAAATTCATATGAGAAAAGATTATTGTGAAGTCATGAAAGCAATAATCAATGTAAAAATATATGATTATGAAACCTATATAGAAGATGGTTATTGTATTTATGGTAAGGAAATCATTGAAGTTGGAGAGATGAAGAATTTTCCTGAATATGATGATGAAATAATCGACGGGAAAAACAAAATCCTTCTTCCAGGTTTGATTAATTTCCACACTCATATCTATTCTACACTTGTACGTGGAGCTTCCATTCCTTTTAATCCAAAGACCTTTAAAGATATTTTAGAGCAACTTTGGTGGAAATTTGATAGCAAGCTTGATAATACATCTACTTTTCATAGTGCTATGGTTTATGGTTTAGAATCATTAAAGAATGGAGTAACATCTCTTATTGACCATCATGCTAGTGGGATAGATATTATTGGTAGTCTTGATGCACTCAAGAGTGCTATTGTTGATAAATTAGGTATGCGTGGGATATTCTGTTTTGAAACAAGTGATCGTTTTAATGTGGAACAATGTATTGAGGAAAACTTGGCTGGTCTAAAGTATGATTCTTCAGATGCTAAAGGTATGTTTGGTCTGCATGCTTCTATGAGTCTTTCAGAAGAAACTCTCGATAAAGTTTCTAGAGTTCTCAAAGGTGCATCAATCCATGTTCATGTTGCTGAGAGTTTAGAGGATGAAGAAGATTCTATTAACAAATATAGTAAGAGAGTTGTAAATCGATACACTTACTATGGTTTACTAAACAAAGATTCTATTCTTGCTCATTGTGTTCACATTGACGAAGATGAAGCGAAACTAATAATTCAAAATAAAGCTGTTATTGCTCTCAATCCAACATCAAACATGAACAATGCTGTAGGATCATTCAACATCAATCTCTTTAGAGAAAATAATATACCTATTATCATAGGAAACGATGGTTTGGGAACTAATATTGCAAAAGAATGGACTTATTTCTTCTTTGCAGGTAAAGCAGGTATCAAAGATGCAGCTGGTATAGGCTTTGATGAACTACTCAAATACATCAATGGTTCTTATGATTACTTTGGTCGTCAAATGGGAATAAAGATAGGAAAAATCAAGGAAGGATATGTTGCTGATTTTGTACTTGTTCCTTATATTAATCCAACAGAAATGGATGAAACCAATGCTTTTGGTCATGTCTTCTTTGGATTATTTGATAACTTCAAACCTTCTTGTGTTATAGTTAAAGGTAAAACTCTCATTGAAAATTATAAGAGTAATTTTGATGAGGAAGAGATATATAATAACGCTCTTAATGCTTCCAAAGCTTTATGGGAAAGGTTAGGTGATAATTAGATGGATCTTTCAGTAAAACTACTAGGATTAGATTTCGATAATCCGTTAGGACCTGCTGCTGGACCTCTTGTTGAAGGTCTAGAAAATATGCAATTCTTCAACAAAAATTCTTGCGGTTATAATGTTGCAAAAACCATTTCTGTAGAAGGAGCTATAGTTCCTAAACCATGTATTGCAGGAACTTCAAACACTATTTACAATTGTGAATTATGGTCAGAGTTGCACTCTGATGTTTGGATAAATGAAATCCTTCCAACAATACACAAAGAAAAGAAAAAACCATTAGTCATTAGTGCTGGATATAAAGAAGAAGATTTCAGATACTTAATTCCAAAGCTTGATCCTTTTGCAGATATGTTTGAGATATCCACTCACTATGTTTCAGAGGATTTACTTCCTGGTATAGTAAAAAGTATTAGAGAAAACACTAATAAACCTGTTTTTATGAAACTCAGTCCTCACATAGATGATTTTCTAGGCTTTGTAAAAACTGTTATCGATGCTGGTGCTACAGGAATTGTAGCAATAAATTCCTTAGGTCCTAGTGCTGCAATAGATCTAAAGAATCGTTCAGTTCTTCTAGCTGAAGAAGTATGGATAAGTGGTCCATCCATCAAACCTGTAGCTTTGCATAGAGTCTATAAAATTCGAGAAGCTTTCCCTGATATTCCAATTATTGGTGTTGGGGGTATTGGAAAAGCTGAAGATATTTTAGAGTTCATTCTTGCTGGAGCTGATCTTGTACAGATGCTTTCCTCTGCATTAATTAGAGGGAGAGACTTGTATGATAAGATAATTACCAAGCTTCCAACTGCCCTTGAAGAGTATGGTTTTTCATCTATAGAAGAGATAAGGAAAATAAGGAAGGAGACAATTTTCAAACCTAAAGAGAAGATTGAAAATAATCCTCCTTCATTCAATGATAACTGCACCTTGTGTATGATTTGTGTAAAAATTTGTCCTGCTGGTGCATTAGAAAAAATCGATGATAAGATTGTTGTTGATAAAGAGAAATGCATAAGATGTGGTTTATGTCAATCTCGATGTCCAGTCGATGCAATTTATGGTGTGTTAACATGAGAAAACACATATTGAGATGTATAAGTTGTAAAAAAGAATTTGAACCAAAACCAGGTCTTTACTACTGTGAAGATTGTGGATATATATTAGGTACTTTAGAAGTTGTTTATGACTATGATTCTATTCAAGAAGAAGCTGTTGTAAAAGAAAGGAATTTTGATAAAAAAGCATCTATGTATCAATTTGAATTTCTCTTACCTACTAAACCAAAATTAACATTTGATAACGACATTGGTGGAACTCCTTTGTACAAATTCGATCTTTTTGGATTGAAAGATGTACAAGTAAAATATGATTGTTCTAATCCTTCCAGCTCTTACAAAGATCGTGCTAGTTCAATAGCTATTAATAGAGCTCTTGATGAGGAGAATGATATTGCTTTTTGTGCTTCAACTGGCAATGCTGCTTCATCCTTAGCTATGCTGAATGCTCAAACAGAAATGGACACATATATTTTCGTACCTGCAGCTATCCCGGATGGCAAAAGAGCTCAACTAGAAATATCTGGTGCTAAGGTTTTTGCAATTGAAGGAACTTATGATGAAGTATATGATTTCTCCTTAGAGTTAGGATTAAAGAAAGGTTGGTACTGTCGTCATGCAGCTATTAATCCTTACCTTCTTGAAGGGAAAAAAACTGGTGCTTTTGAAATTGTTATTCAGAATGATTTTGATGTTCCAGATTATGTTCTTGTTGGAGTAGGAGATGGAACAGTTGTGAGCTCTCTTTACAAAGGTTTCTGGGAATTCAAAGAAATAGGATTAACAGATAAGATACCAAAAATAATTGGGGTTCAAGCTGAAGGAATATCAGCTATAAAGGAAGCTTTTGAGAAAGGGAAACCTTACAAACCTATATCAATTGGAGGGAATACTATAGCAGATAGCATATCTGTAGGGAAGCCAAGAGATGTGATAAAAGCATGTAAATATGTTGAAGCAAGTGATGGGTATTTCATCTCCCTCACTGATGAAGAGATTCTAGAAGCAATTGTTGATCTAGGAAAAACAACTGGAATCTTTGCAGAACCAGCTGGAGCAGTGCCTTATGGAGGGCTGAAAAAACTTATTTACGAAGAAAAAATTACTAAATCAGATACAGTTTGTCTTGTTATTACAGGTAATGGTTTGAAGGATGTTAATGCTGTTCAAGGAAGCATTAGCAGAGAAACATTATCATTTGAAGAAGCTATGAAAAGGTTTGAAGAATGAAATTCATATTGAATCGTAAAATAGTAGAAACTAGTGAATCACTAGGAATACATACACTTGATTTTTTGAGAAAAATGGGACTGACAGGTCCAAAAGAAGGCTGCCATGAAGGTGACTGTGGAGCCTGTATGGTTTTAGTTGGAATTTTACAAGGAGATGAAGTGAAATATAAAGCAATGAATTCATGTATTCTTCCTTTAGGAAAAATCGAGGGAAAGCATGTTGTTACTATTGAGGGAATCAACATAGAAGGTTTAAATCCTGTTCAGCAAGCTCTTTGTGATGAAGGTGGTGTACAGTGTGGCTACTGCACTCCTGGATTTGTTATAGCTCTTATGTCTTATTTCATGAATGAAGATCTCAAAGATACACCTGTTATTACTGCTGTAGAAGGCAATATCTGCAGATGTACTGGATATAACTCAATTCTTCGAGCAGCTGAAATAGCATCATCAACAATTTCTGATTTAGATGATTCTAAAGGTAGAATAAATGCATTAATTGAAGCAAATTTCTTACCTAATTATTTTTCAGAAATCCCAGAAAAAATGAAGGCAATGAAAGTTCATCCTCAATTAAAGAAAGGCACTTTTGTTGCTGGTGGAACTGATTTATTTATTAACAGACAAACAGTAGAAAATCCTGTTTTCTTATCTGAACTAGGTTTTGACAAGATTTGGTCAGATGATGATTATATATATGTAGGTTCTGCAGCTGATATAGAATCCATTCGAACATCAGATGAATTGAATGCTCTTTTCGAAACTGCTCAACATTTTTCCAGAGTTTCAACACTACCAATTAGACAACAAGCTACTATTGGAGGTAATGTTGTTAATGCCTCTCCAATTGGTGATCTTACTATTTATTTTCTTGCTTTAGATGCAGATATTAGTCTTAAATTAAATGGGAGTAACAGGATTATGAAACTGAAAGATTTCTTCAAAGGTTACAAAATCCTTGATTTGAAAGACGGAGAAATTTTAGAATGGTTTAGAATTAAGAAGGAGAAAAAGTTGCTATCCTTTGAAAAGGTAGCAAAAAGAATGTATATGGATATAGCTAGTGTTAATAGTGCTTTATCCTTTAAAATTGAAGATAATATCATTAAAGATCCTCATTTATCTGGTGGTGGTCTTGCCCCTATACCTTTGTATCTAGAGAAAGCTTCTGAATATCTTCAAAATAAGAAAATCTCTTCTGAAGTAGTTAAAGAAGCAGCACGAATTGCAGACACAGAAGTTTCCCCAATTGATGACGTCAGAGGAAGTGCGAAATACAAACGTTTGCTTCTTAGACAGTTGATTTATGCTCACTTCGTAGAACTCTTTCCAGAATTGGAGGTGTCTCTATGAACGATTTAATTCCTCCTCACACAAGAGGTGAATCTATCTTTGTTGATGATATTCCTGAACCTAAAAATATGCTTCATGTAGCTGTTTTCATTTCAAATATTCCACATGGAAAAATAATAAATTTGAATATTGGAGAAGCAGAAAAATATGAAGGGGTTGTCAAAGTTATTACTGCTAAGGATATTCCAGGTGAAAATCAACTTGGAAGAATCATTCAAGATGAAGAACTTATTGCAGAAGAAAAGGTAGATTTCATTGGGCAACCTATAGTAGTTGTTTATGCAAAAACAAAAGAACAAGCAAACAAAGCTAAAGATTTAATCAGTGTAGAATTCGATGAACTCCCAGCAATCTTTGATCCTAGGGAAGCTGCGAAAAAAGGTGCATTGATAGCTCCATCTCGAACTTTTACTTTGGGAGATGTTGATTCAACATGGGATAGTTGTGAAACCATTGTTGAAGGTAGAGTTGATTCGGGTGGACAAGAACACGTCTATATGGAAACTCAAGGATGTTTAGCTATCCCTGAAGAAGATGGAAGATTGTTATTATATTCAGCTACCCAAAATCCTTCCACAGTTCAAAGTACTGTCTCTGATATTTTAGATTATGATATGAATAAAATAGAAGTGGATGTAAAACGGATAGGTGGAGGTTTTGGTGGAAAAGAAGACCAAGCAACAGCTTGGGCAGCAATTTGTGCTTTAGGATCATATTATACAAAACAACCTGTAAAATTAGTACTTGATAGACATGAAGATATGATTGTTACAGGTAAACGTCATCCTTATTCAACAGATTACAAATTAGGTTTGGATAAAGATGGAAAAATCCTAGCTTTTACAGCTGATTATTACCAAGATGCTGGTGCAGCTGCTGATCTTTCTACAGCTATATTGGGTCGAACACTGTTTCATGTGACAAACGCATATTTCATACCCAATGTTCGAGTTACTGCTTATTCATGTAAAACGAATATAGTCCCAAATACTGCTATGCGTGGTTTTGGTGCTCCTCAAGCAATGTTTGTAATTGAATGTATTTTATCTCATGCTTCTGAAGTATCTAGTATTCCTGTTTCAGTTCTTCAAGAAAAGAATCTGCTCAATGAGGGAGATCAATTTCCATATGGTATGCAAGTAGAAAAAACAACTGCAAGAAGAAGTTTCTCACAAGTCATTGAGGATTCTAGATTTCATGATTTAGTAAAAGAACAAGAAGAATTCAATAAAGAGAGTCGCTTCATCAAAAAAGGTATTTCAATTATGCCTATATGTTTTGGAATTTCTTTCACAGCTACTCACATGAATCAAGCAGGTGCTCTAGTTAATGTATATTGGGATGGGAGTGTGGGTGTGAGCACTGGAGCAATCGAGATGGGTCAAGGAGTTAATATGAAAATTAAAACTATTGCTGCTCGAGCACTTTCCATAAAACCTGAAAGAATTCGAATTGAGAGTACTAATACTACTCGAGTCATAAATACTTCTCCAACTTCTGCAAGTACTGGAGCTGACTTAAATGGAAAAGCAACAGAAATCGCTTGCAAAAAGATTATCGAGCGATTATTGAATGTCGCAGCTGAGAAGCTTGGACAAGGTGTAGTATCTTTTGAAAATGAAATTGTTTTACTAAATGGTAAAAAGACTGAACTTACATGGGAAAATCTTGTTTGGTCAGCTTATCTTAGTAGAGTAAATCTTGCAGCTCAAGCTTTCTACGCAACACCTGGAATATATTTTGATTCTGAGAAAGAAAAGGGAAAACCTTTTGCTTATCATGCATTTGGAACAGCTGTTACTGAAGCTTCTGTTGATTGTTTAAGAGGTACTTATACCATCGATAAGGTTCATGTTGTTCACGATGCAGGAAGGAGTTTGAATTATTTAATCGATCTTGGTCAAGTTGAGGGAGGATTAGTTCAAGGAATTGGTTGGTTGACTCTTGAAGAACTTCAGTATGAAAATGGAAAATTAATTTCAGATTCTCTTGCTACATATAAGGTCCCAGATATTCATTTTGCTCCTGAAATCACAGTAAAATTCCTTGAAGATGTAGATAATCCATATGCAGTTATGAAGTCAAAAGCAATAGGAGAACCTCCTTTTATGTATGGAATAGGTTCATACTTCGCAATAAAAGATGCTGCGCAGAAATTTAGAAATGATAAAGATTGGAGTTATTCAGCTCCTCTCACTCCTGAAAAACTTCTTCTCTATCTATATGATATAGAATAAAAAATACTAGTGTTTATTATGAATGAAGAACATTATTGGAAAACTACATTGACAGAACTTGAGCAAGGAAAGCATGTTGTTTTAGTAGTTATAATAGATAGGAAAGGATCTGCACCTAATGTTCCAGGAGCAAAGATGTTTGTAACTAAAAGTAATGTTATGGGAACAGTAGGTGGAGGAAACTCTGAACATAAATTACTTAATCGAGCGCGAATTCTACTGAAAGAAAAAAAGCTATTTGCTGAAAAAATGTATATGGAACATAGTGAAGAAGCTCTGGAAGATAGTTCTGGAATGATTTGTTCTGGTTCTCAAACCTTTGCATTGATCACACTAGGAGAAAGAGATATACAAAAAATCAAAGAAATCTGGGAGAGTTACAATAAAGCACAACCTGGTTTATTAACAATAAATGAAAAAGGCATTTCTTTTGAATCTGATAAAACTACAACACATAGTCATTGTTATTCCGAACAAGAAACTTCTTGGATGTATAAAGAGAATGTTGGAACACAAGATCGACTTTTCATCATAGGAGGAGGACATGTATCACTAGCACTTTCATGTATAATGGAATTCCTAGGCTTTCATATAACAGTTTTTGATGATAGAAAAGATCTACCAACTATTGAATCTAATGTTTATGCTAACGTAAAAAAGATTGTATCCTATGAAGATATTGCAACATACATTCCTGAAGGAGAGAATGTCTATGTTACAATCATGACCTTTGGACATATTTCAGATGAACTAGTTCTTGAGAAAATCATTTCTAAAAAATGCAGATATATTGGAATGTTAGCAAGTTTAAAGAAGAAACAACAAGTCTTTGAAAATCTAGAGCAAAAAGGAATTTCAAAAGAACTACTGGATTCTATACATTCACCTATTGGTGTTAGAATTAAAAGCCATACACCTGAAGAAATTGCAATAAGTATCGCAGCAGAAGTAATTCAAGTTAAAAATACAGAAGATTAGAAGTTTTTCTAAATCCTATTTTAAATTGATTCCAGAATTTTTTTATATCTCCATTCTGATAACATACGGTTAACTATGGAATCACAAATGTCTAAAACCGAAATTGATTCATCAAGATCTAGAAGAGATACTATAAACTTTTTTCTAAGTGGTTTAGTTTGGTCAGTATTATATCTCTTCATTCAATTAATAGTATGGTTGGTCAAAAAAGATTTCACCGTATCTCTATCTCTTTGTGGCAAAATAGGGATAGGAATGATAGCTTTTAGTTTAATAATTTTAGGTGGAAAAGATAAGCTTGCAGCTGCAACAGCTTCAAGGTATGTAGCTACAGGATCAAAATCCTCACATGATGATAGTGTTGCTACAGCTTCAAGAGAAGCTGCAAAAGAAAGTTTCTTACTTATTGTTGTTGCTCCAATTGGTGTATGGATGTTACTATGGGGTTTAATATTTCTAATACCGTATGCTTTTGGTGTTCCATTTATTATCAGATGAGTTGTTATCATAAAAACTAATATACACAGATTTCAATAAGAGTTAGAACAATGAGTCTTAATATTAATTCAACTGTAAAATTAAATAATGACGTTGAAATTCCTATATTCGGTTTAGGAACATATCTAGCAGAACAAGGAAAACAAGCAGAAGATGCTATACAAATCGCTTTAGAAGCTGGTTACAAACATTTTGACACAGCTTCTTTCTATTTCAATGAAGAGAGTGTAGGTAAGGCTATAAGAGATAGTTCCTATGATAGGAAGGAACTCTCCGTAACAACCAAATTATGGAATTCTGATCATGGTTATGAAAATGCTCTGACTGCCTTTAATAAAAGTCTGAAGAAACTTAATATCGAGTATATTGATCTTTATCTAATCCATTGGCCTGTTGAAGGAAGGAGAAAGGAATCTTGGAAAGCTTTAGAAAAAGTCTACAAAGAAGGTCAATGTCGAGCTATTGGAGTTAGCAATTACACAATCATGCATCTAGAAGAACTTCTCTCAGAATGTGAAATTAAACCAACTGTAAACCAAGTAGAATATCATCCATTTTTGTATCAAAAGGATTTAAGGGATTATTGTAAAAGCAATAATATTATTCTTGAATCTTATAGTCCTTTAACTAAGGGACAACGCTTACATGATGAAAAACTTGGAAAGATAGCTAAAGAATATAATCGATCTCCAGCTCAGATTTTAATTAGATGGAATCTAGAGCAGAATGTTATTGTTATTCCAAAGTCTTCAAACAAGAATAGGATAATTGAGAACTCTAAGGTTTTTGATTTCTCAATAAAGCCAGAAGATATGGAGCGATTAAATTCTCTAAATGAAAACTATAGATGTACTTGGGATCCAACTAATATTCCTTAAGAAAAATTTAATCTACAAATATTGATTTTGGAAGTACAGCTCTAACTCCAGGAGTTATATCCACCAGTTGACTTATTCTCATATCTACAACACAACTACACAATGCATAAGCTTCTTCTCTGCTCAGACCTTTTTCTTGAACTATCCAATCTATCATATCTCTCAAAGCTATTTTACATGCTTCATCTGTTGTTTCTGCCCAGGCGGTAGTCATGTAATAATCATCAGTTTCATAATGAGGACGATCAATCTTCTTTTCTTTATTAACAATAAGTTTGATTGTGACATCTGCATCAATCTCTACTGCAGTTCCACAAACTTCTCCATCTCCTTGAACAGCATGTACATCACCTACTGCAAAGAGTGCTCCTTCTACAAATATAGGAAGATAGACTTTTGTTCCAGCTGTGCAAGCTCTTGAATCCATATTTCCCCCATATTCTTTTGGAATGAGAGTCCCATGATCGTGTTTAACTTCTGTTGGTGCAACTATTAATGTTCCAGGAAAAGGATCGATAGGTATTTTCACTTTTTCACTAAAAATAGCATATCCATCTTCTATAGGTATAATTCGTGTCCAAGGTTCAGGATATTCAGGAGCTAAGAAACCAAAATTGGGTATTATGCAACAAGAACCTTGTTTAGCTACATCAATATTCAAGATATGAACTTCAAGTGTGTCTCCTGGTTCAGCACCTTCAACATAAACTGGTCCTGTTGCAGGATTTATATGTTCCATATCAAAGTCTATTGGTAAATCCTCAGGTTTCTGAATTACTTGATTAAAAGCATCTTTACATTCAAAAACAACGGTATCACCTGATTTGATTTTTAAAGCTGGAGCATTCTCCTTATCTGCTTGAAATACTACATCATTCATTGAAACTCGGTGTATCATTTCAGAATTCATTGTAATTCAGAAAAATGAATAAACAAAGAAATAAAAATGTTTCCAGCTTTATTGCAATTATACTTAAAGTTATTAGTTCTAATCAAACTTAATACATAATGAGTATGGCTCTTAGAAATCTTAGCTCTCTTGTTGGAGGTTTTTCAATAATACTAGCTGTACTTCCAATCTTTTTTAGCGAAGCTATTGATTTTTATTATGTTCCAATATTCAAAATCACAATTCTGAGCTTAACTGTTATTTTTGCCTTCTATCTTTTTTTTAAGAAACAGAGAGAAGATATGAATTATATTTTCCCTTTTTTTCTTTCTATATTGTTCTTTTTCATAAGTGAGATATTGTTTTTTATATACTCAGTCTTTGAATCCGAAATTCTCTTTATTGTTTCTAATGCAGTTACTTTACTTGCCTATTTTCCAATTTACATTTTATTAGTGAGACACATTAGAAGGAATGAACAATACCTTTCGA
>JAEOTE010000029.1 GCA_016839945.1 Candidatus Heimdallarchaeota archaeon
AATAATCAAAATCAACCTATTGGGATTTTGACAACAACTGATTTACTTGAATCAGTAAGCAAACCTCCACAAACTGAAGGCTACTATGTTCGTGTCATTGGAGATGTCGAAGAAGAAGATATGGATCAAGTTATTGAAATGGGTGTAGAACTAGTAAAGAAATTCGCTAGTATCATTGGCACTTCAGGTCAGTTATTTATCCATGCAAAAGCAGTTCCCAAACAGAGACTTAAAGGTTCGGTTTTATATCAAATAAGACTACGAATTTCTACAGATAAAGGAAAGACATATGTTGCAAAATCAGATGGTTATGGTATATTCGGCGCATATGCAGTTGCAATAGATAGACTTGAAAGAGAGATTATTTCAGAAAGAGAATTAGAATTACAACAAAGACAAACAGGTAGCGAAAGGTATCTGTTAGAAGAACTAGAAGAACTGTGATTCTCTCTTTTTCCTTTTATTTTTCTAGAATCATGCATATCTCGTATAATTTAAAAACACTATCTCAATATTCATTTTAATCTAATCTTCGGTAAGAATTAAAATGAGTGAACAAATAGAAAAGAAAAGAAAGGCAAATTTTGCACTTCTCAATCGTGAAGTTATTAAACCAGGTTATTGCGTATCTTGTGGTGGTTGTGAAGCTGTTTGTCCAATTTTTGTTATTTCGATGGAACAACTTAAACCAAAACTAGTAGGTGGATGCATTTCTTGTGGTGCTTGTGTAGATGTGTGTTTGAGATACAAGCAAAGGATTGAACAACCTGAACATCAAGAAGAGAGTATTGGCGAAATTTTGGAGATTTATATTGGAAGATCAAAAATTGATGAAATAAGTTCCAAATCTCAAAACGGTGGTATTGTTACAACCTTACTCACTAACGCAATGAAAAAAGGAAAAATTGATAGTGCAATTGTTACATCGCATGTCAATGATTTGCTAAACCCAGTTCCAACTTTAGCGTTATCTGAATTTGAAATACTTAAAGCTGCAAGATCAAAATATACCCTAAATCCTCTATTAACCAAACTAACTGCAATAAAACTGAGTCATAAGAAAAAAGTAGCAGTTGTGGGATTACCTTGTCATACTGAAACACTAAACAACGCAATTCAAATGAAAAATTTAGGGGCTGATTTTAGAGTGAAATACAAAATAGGGCTATTCTGTATGAGTAGTTATAGTCCTGTTAGTTTTCGCGATATCATTTCAAGCAATCTAGGACTTTCTGCTGAAACATTAACTAAAACTGACTGTGCTAGAGGTAAATTCTTCTTTGTTTATCCCGATGGTGTCACAGATATCAAAATTAAGGAATGTAAAGAAGCCAAAGCTCTAGGATGTGCTTTCTGCAAAGACTTCTCAGCTGAATTTGCTGATATTTCAATAGGAAATATAGGTGTTGATGATGACAGCAACATCATTATAATTAGAACAGAAGCTGGAAAAGAATTGTTTGAAGTAGCACTTAAGGAAAATTTACTTGATGTTGAAAAAATAGATGAAAGCAATTGGGCTGAAAAACTAGCTCCAGCAATAAAACTCTCCTCTAGCAAGAAAAGAGGAGCAAAACCTTTACTTCCAATTGAATCTCAATAAAAGTAATTTAGAGGTGAGATTTATCTCCAAAGTAGAGCTTATTCCTCTGGTTTTACCCATAGTGAAGAGGAATGATGATATAGCTCAACAGATTGTAGATTCAGTAAAAAAATCTGATATTCTAATAGACGATGGAGATATCTTCGTTATTGCACATACAATACTTTCTAGATCTGAAGGGAAGGAGTATTACTTACCCTCTCTCTCACCTTCACCTATAGCAGAATTTATAGCTAGAAAAACAGGTAAAGATCCTTCACTTGTTGAATTAGTTTTGCAGGAAGCTTCTCAAATTCTTAAGGTTGAGAATAATATCATAATTACAAAAACTGTTCATGGGTGGATATGTGCCAACTCTGCTGTAGACCAATCCAACTCACAACCAAATTGTGCTGTTACTCTCCCTGAAGATTCAAACAAAATTGCATCAAAGATAGGTAAAAAACTTACGAAAACATTTCGAAAAAACCTATCTGTTCTTATATCAGATACTCATGGCAGAGCTCTTCGAAGAGGAGCTATAAATATTGCAATAGGGTCTTTCAATTTCTCAGTCATAGATGATGCAATAGGGAGAGAAGATATTTTTGGATACAGACTAAAATCCACAATTATAGCTTTAGCAGATGAAGTTTGTTCTGCTGCAGAGCTTGTTATGGGGCAAGCTGATGAAATGACACCAGTAGTCTTAGTAAAAGGTTTCAAACAACGTTCACAGGTTTCAAAAATAGAAGAACTTCAATTTGATGATGAGCGAAGGTTGTTCAAATAAGAAACTAACAACAAATTTATTATGAACCCTAAATCAATATGTTTAGGTATACCATTTCAGAAGAATAACTAAACTCGAAGTAACAAGTAAGGTGTGTTTCTTGTCTAAAAGAATAAAAAAATCAGTTGCAGAGAAAGCAAATGAGCAATTAGGGAAGGCAAAAATTGCTGCTCAAAAACAGAACTTCCAAGAAGCTGCTGATTTTACACAAAAAGCTATTGATATCTTCGAAAAAGAGAAAAACAGAAAACAAATAGATATGGCTAAAGCATTATATTATGAATATCTAGGATTCGATTGTATTAAATATGACAAAGCACTTGAAGCAGCTAATTATTTAGGAAGATCTGGAGGTTTTTATCACCGTTTAGGTATGATTACAGAATATCAGAGAGTGTTTGATAAACAAGCGA
This sequence comes from Candidatus Heimdallarchaeota archaeon, assembly GCA_016839945.1. Lineage (GTDB taxonomy): Archaea > Asgardarchaeota > Heimdallarchaeia > Heimdallarchaeales > Heimdallarchaeaceae > UBA460. The sequence goes on from JAEOTE010000029.1 coordinate 2,789, forward strand.
AGATTTTGAGGGTTGTTGCTAGAAAATTAATGAAAGAGAAAAAATTTGTAGAAGCAGGTTCATATTTTGAGCGTGCAGCTATGGCATATCAAAGATTGAATAATAAAGCAGATGAGCTGGACTGCAAAGCCAAATCATATATCTCAAGAGCAGCTGCGGAAAAGAAAATTTCTGGAAGAAAATTGTTTTTGAAAAAAGCTGTTGACTTAATGGAAGAGAAAGGATCTGATGAACCCGTAATTAAAGCTCATTTAGCATATTACAACGCACTTTTTGTTGAAGACGAAAAACCTGAAATGGCATTAAAATATTATACTGATGCTTTACAAAATTATCAATTAGCAGGATCAAAAAGTAGAGTTGAAGAAATAAAAGAAAAAGTAAAGAAACTGACTGAAATTCAAGGATGAATTATTTAGTCAAACATTTCCATTTAATCCTTAAGATATTAAAATAAAATTTAAAAGAATTGAAACTATAGAGTAGTTAAAGGTATTCGGAGGATAAAAATTGGTAAGCATATTACAAGCATTGAAGGTCTCTGCTCTATTCATATTTATTGGTTTAATACCTTTAATTGTTGCTTTGATTTCCTTTGGTGCATTACTTAATAATGGAATTGCGGAATTAGGATTTATCGCCCTTGACGCGTCTGCCATATCTTATGTATGGTTTATTGGATTAGTTGTTGGTTTGTTGATTTTCTTCATCGGATTGTTTAAAGCTATTGGAGATATTACTGAAGCTGCATTAATAGAATAAACAAGTGTTGGAATTCAAGAATCCATCTTTCTCTTTTTTAAATCAAAGTAGGTTCACAATTAAATCTAAAAAAGCCAAATGTTTTAAGTGCTTTATACTTTATTCTCAATAAATGTTCGAGACATTATTATTTATATTAAAGTATAGTATAACTAGTTCTAAAGAGTAGATAAATATGTTCAATTTATCACATAAAAGCTCTGATGAGGAAACTCCTCCTTTATTAATTTCTAATAATCTACTTTATAGGAGAATCTTCAGCTTACCTTCACTTTTGAAATTCATAATACTCGGAGTTTTTATTGTTGCGTTTTATTTCATACCAATTTTGTTTGAATATTATGAAAACTCAACCTACAGTAACATAATCACAATATTGATTATGGTTATTTCCTTCTTTTTTTGGGTTTCTTCATTTTATCTTGTTTTCTCAATAACAGCTACTGAAATTGAGAAATCACTACTAAGAAAACTTTTCTCGCTTTTACTTATTATGGGGATATTAACAGCTTACTTCGCAGTATTAATTGAGAATAAATCATTTTCTTTGATTAGTGTTTTTTTTACTTTGTTTAGAGAGTTTGGTTTAATCCCCACAGTAGGTGAGTTTGTTTTTGATATTCTATATGTATTTGTAATTCCTGTTATTGAGGAGCTTGTAAAAATATTCCCTATTATGATTCTACTAGGTAACTATGCTCAGTTAACAATAAAACAGAAAAAAATTCATACAAGACTTACTCCCTCTTTCAGAATAATATTAATATTCGGTGCATTTTTTGGGGCATGGTTTGACCTTTTTGAACAATTTTTATCATTTTCCGCTAATCCAACGGGACAAGATGTTTCTGGATTAATTTTGGGAAGAAGTATTTACCCTCTTCATATAGTGACAACTATAATTGCATCATTTGGACTTGCTTGGTTTTTTAAGTCTAGAAAGAAATACAGTGTGATAATAAGATCTATAATATTCGGAATTTTCTTCCTTTTTGCAGTATGCTTTCATGGTTTATGGAATTACTATTCTGTTGCATTTGCTTCTAGTAGTGCAAGTACTCTAATTTTGAGCATTTTACGTTATACGTCTTATGCTTTGTTCCTTGTTTTCTTAATATGGATTTTGTTACACATACCATCTTATTGTCAAACCTGCTACACAGAACATTCTTCTGAAGAATGTGTTGAAAAAATGAAAAGCAAGAGTAATCTAACTGATACTCTTCAGAAAAAAAGAAACATTCGTCTTTTGTATAGTAAATCATCACATTATATTTTATGTCCTGAATGTCGAAACTATACGTATAATGGGGAATTTTGTCTAAATTGTTGGTCATACCCTAAAATTCAATGTTCAAATTGTAACCAAATTCTCCCTGCATTTACACGAATATGTTGGTCCTGTGGGATTGAAGTACCAACACTTTATGATAAAATGACTTCCTCTTCTCCTCCTTTTTATGTGAGTGCTGCAGTGGGATTTACACGCATAATAGGAGCTGGGATGTTAATCAGTTTTATTTTCGCATTCTTATCTGTTAGCAACGATATAAACTCTTTAGGACAAACAATATTTCTCCTTGCAGTCATATTTTCAATATTCACAGCTATAGTGTGGTATGCATTTGAAGGAAATAAAGTAAAATCAATGATTAGTTCAATGAGCATTATATCAGTAATCGCAATTTCGATAATAATAACATCATTGTACGTTTCAATATTTGCAGTGTTAATGATTATATCAATAGTCCAGATTGTTTTTGGTTTAATAGGATTAAGTTGTGTGTTACTAATCTCCATTATTTCGTTTTATTTTATTAAGAAAACTCTCAAGGGGGCAAGGTTGATTATTACATAGGTGTTAATTATGATAGAAAGAGATCGATATGTTCCCCCTGATGAAACAAAATCTCAAACCAAAAAAGAACCCCCATTCAAAATAGATTTTAGATTTCTCCTTTTCAAACTTTTCTTCCCTCATCTACAAAAAAGAGGAAAAAGAGAATATATTACAGCTCTAATTCTTAGAAGTTCTGTATATCTTGCGATTAGTTTTGGTTTGTCAATATTATTTGGAACATTAATGTTTTTCATGGATGACTTATTTATGATTTCTACGCTTACTTGGTCTCCAGATCAGATATTAGTTCTGCCTTTTGTTTTCATTTTCCTTGTAGAATTTTTAACAGCTGAAACTCTAGTTACTATATTTATATTGACCATAGTTCTGCCTTTTTTCATAGCTGGAATAACAACATCCTATATTTGGAAAAATGAAGCTCGGGATTTGGTTTTAATATCCTCTGTTATAACTTTTGCACTCTTTATTCTTTTACATTTATCTCAAGAATTGCTTTTTACCTCATTTGGTAATGTAAGAGCAGCAATTCTTTCGAATTTTATCTATTATGGGTATGTAATGATTTTTGCTTTTTCATTTCTGATTTTTAGTGCTTTGGGAGGATATGTAGGTGTTCAAACTGGAAAATTAATTATAAAAATAAGAGCAGTAAAGAAAGGTGCAAAAGTCTCTTTTTCCCCATTAATTTTACCAGAAATGCCTTTATCTGTTAAAACAATATTTGATCTGGAATTACCTTCTTTAGAGGAAGAAGAGCAATTTAGCAAACTTTCCTTAGTCTATTTGAATCAGAAAGTGGAAAGAGTATTAAGAACCTCTCGTTCAAAAACGTGTACTTATTTTGAGGGTGGAGAATGTGCATATCTTGGATATGTGACTGCAAGCCATAAATATCAAATATGCGTGAGAGAGTTTTGGCCTGTTTGCAAGGTTTATGCATTTCTAAAACAAAGTTCTAAAATCATGGAAGAAGTTAATAGAGAGGAGAAAAATGTCAGGAAAAGTTAAGAAATTTTTCAACTTGAAAATTATCATCATCATTGTATGTATTATTGCATTTATTTTAGCTAATAGTGCACAACAAAGATACATCGGTCTTGATGATGTACCTATTAGTACTCTAATAACTACAAGTACTATCCCTCCTGAAACTACTCCTACTGAACCTCCAACACCAACTCAAACAGGTCCAACTTTTCCAACAGATACACCCTCACAACCTAATGGGGGGATTGATACTGGCAGAGAACCTTTTATTCCTACACAAATAATTCCTATTGTAATTTCGGTTTTGTTCTTGATTTTAATTGGTTTACTCATATGGAGAAGGAAAAAGGAAATGCAAACTGTTCAAAAACAAACAGAGTATACAAGTGGTGTTGCACGTTCAAGGAGAGAAAAACTAGTAACAAAAATAAGAACACTTGTTGAAATCCTAAATGATTATCTAAAACAAGGAAAGTTTACAGAGGGAATAGTGTTTGGTTTCCATCAATTAGATGGTAATATGAAAAGAATACTGGGTGTCAGTAGAGATTCTCATCTTACTCCAAAAGAATTTTCAAACTCACTACAACTCCCAGAAATTATCCCCCATCTTGACTGGATTGTCAAAGCCTTTTACCTTGCAAGGTACAAGCTTTCAGAGATGGAGTACCAAGATTTGGAAACTTTTATTCAAAAGCTACAGAAAATTAAGGGTTTGAGTGTTTCAGAATCAGATATTGAGATATTGGAGAGAAAACAATTAAGTGATAAAAAATGACAAGAATCAAAACCATTTTCTCACAAAGATATTCACCTATGTTCAAAATGGTTATACAAGTATTGTTAATTTTCATTCTTATCACTCTACCTTTGAGTTTTAATATCACTAGTTCTAAACCACCTTATTCGATTAAAGATACTGGGCCTGGTGGTTTATCTATCTTTAGTGATCAACTACGTCAAGAAGGATATACTACTACTCGAACTATTTTATCAACCAATCCTGTCAGAAATTTGCCCGATTCTTCAATTTTGGTGATTACAGGAGGTTCAAAACTCTATCAAGAAATAGAAATAATCGAAATCGATGCATTTGTAGCTCAAGGGGGAATTCTTTTGCTATTAACTGGGGGGAGACCAACTATTGAGCTAGCAAGATATTTCGGTGTCTATATCTCCTCTTCATTTGTTTTAGAAACAGAGTCTTACTACAAATCACCCGAAATAATACTAGTGGATTCTCCCTTTATTCAAAACTCTACTCTTTGTTTAGCTAGAACTCATGCAATAAGCTATGTTGCAGAAAATAGTCAGCAAAGAGAATTATTCGCAGTATCTACACAAAGTACGGCATTTATTGATGCAGATAATGATGGCATTTGGAGTGAAACAGGAGAACCAACAGAACAGCTAAAAATTGCTACTGCATTTAGAAGAGGTTTAGGTGCTGTTATTATTGTGTCCTCACTTTCGTTTTTAACCAACGATTTATATGAAAAAGGCTTCGATAATATAGAGCTAGCTCTTTATGTTCTTAATTATTATTCATCAGGAAGCGAAAAGCTAGTATGTTTTGAGGAAAGTCATAAAAGATGGCCTTTTGCTTCAACTGATGGCATTATCAACCAATCATATGGAACTATCATTTTATTAACTAAAACAAAATTATTTGTATTTTTGATGGTTCTAATTATTCTTTTTCTATATTATTTATCTCCAAGATTCTCGGATATTTTTGGCATCACAAAAGAAACTTACAAACAATTTTTATCAGATAGAATATGGAGTAGGAAAAGAGAACTCTATGAGACATTTGGTTCTCCTGTAAAACCCACGGTTGAAGAGAAATATCTCTCAAGTTTGTATTTTCAATATGAATTATATCCAAATCATGCTTACAATTTTTATCTTGAAGAGAAGCTGAGATATATACCAACACATTTATTCACATCTGAAGAAAAAGAGCTTCTAGAACAAGCTCTAAGAAAGAAACTAGATAATGAAACGTTTCTATCCCTTTTCTTTAAGCTAGAAGAAATTCAAAAAAGAGGTAGATTATTGTGACACAAGTACAAGAAGCTAAAGATATTTTTGAAAAAATAATGGAAGAAATGAAAAAAAGAATAGTAGGAAATGAAGCGGTGATGGAGCTTCTATTTGCATCACTTCTTAGTGGGGGGCATGTATTACTCGAAGGAGTACCTGGTATCGCTAAAACACTTATGGCAAGTACTTTAGCAGAAGTCATTAAAATGGGTTTCAAAAGAATTCAGTTCACAAGCGATTTAATGCCTGCTGACATTACAGGTGGAAACATATACGACAGAGAAACAAGTTCTTTTACATTTATTGAAGGACCAGTTTTTACCAATATACTTCTTACAGATGAAATCAACAGAAGTCCTCCAAAAACTCAATCAGCGTTACTAGAAGCCATGCAAGAAAAGCAAGTGTCATCTGGGAAAAAAACTTACAAACTTCCTAAACCATTCATGGTGATTGCAACACAAAACCCTATTGAGTCTACAGGAGTATATCCTTTACCTGAGGCACAAATAGATCGTTTTTTGGTTAAGATACCAGTATATCCACCAACTGTAGATGGTGAAATAGACATGTTAGTAATGAAAAGAGAAAAGATGTTTGCAGATGTAGATTCCGTCACTAAGAAGGATACGATTTTGAAACTAGCTGATGAAGCTGAGAAAAGCGTGGTAGTAAGCAACCAAATTTTGGAATATATAGCAAAATTAGTGACCACAACTAGAACGATACCTTCCCTAGCTCTTGGAGCCAGTCCTAGAGGATCTATTGCACTTCTAACTTTGAGTAGATCAATAGCGGCAATTCGTGGAAGAGACTTTGTTGAACCTGACGATATAAAATCAATATTTTTCCCGATAATGAACCACAGACTAATTCTCTCTCCAGAAGCTGAAATTGAACAAATAAAGGTAAGTGAAATAATTCAAAATATACTGTCTGAAGTAGAAGTTGTGATTTGAATTCCTCTATTGAAGGATGTAAGTAAATGAAAGAAGAGAAACACTTTGAATTAACGAGAAGTGGTAAAGCATTCATATTGCTAGGGAGTATTTTTGTTATAACAGGATTAGCCATTGATAACTATATGATAATAATCCCAGGGATTCTGTTCTTAGTAGTAATCTCTTCGACATTTGCAAATTTCTTAATATCACAAAAATTCAAGTTTGATGCTGAAATAAGTGTTTCCAAAGAATATCTGAGAAGTAGGGGATTACTTGCAGTTTCAGCTGTAGTTAATAATAATTCTAAGAAGAAGCTTCGTGTTAAAATTAAACTGGGTTCTTCTTATCACTTCAAAAGTATTAACATTCCTGAAACACTGTATGTAAAACTTAATCCTGAACAAAAAACAAGGCTAGTTTGGATTCTTCTTGCTGTAAGAAGAGGAAATGGTACAATTGGACCCATAGAAATTTCTCCAGGACCTTTTCAATTTCTTTTCACAAACAAACAAATATTGAGGAAATTGATAAACATTAAAATCCTTCCACAAAGGCCTAGAATAAGCATACCATGGAAAACCAAAAAAGAATTACTCATGAAAATGGTACATGAATTTGCACAAAGAATTAAGGGAAGGGGGGATGAGTTTTTTGCTCTTAGAGATTATCTTCCTGGTGACGAAGTCAAGCACATCGAATGGTATGCTACAGCAAGACATGATAAACTTATAACTAAAGAGTATGAAGATGAAAGAAATCTCCATTTCCTAATATACTTAGATCTTGGGAGTACGATGTTTGGTCCTAAATTTGAGTACGCTCTATCTTCAATAGTTGAGCTCTCAACGTTAATAAAAGGAACAAATCATGACCTTGCAGTAATAGGATATTCAGATATGGTTAAACGTTTTATTGTTCCACAAGTGGGCAAAAATGAATTAAGATTGATGCTAAATCTTTATGATATTGAAGCTGTTGGGGTTCAAAGTAATTTTCTTGAAGCAGTAAAGTTCACTAAATCTAATCAACTTCTCCATTCTATAACAATAATCTTTTCAGACCTAGAAGGTGATATAAGAAAAAAACTGAAAGGTATTCATTTATTACAATCTATGGGGAGTAGAGTAATTTTTGTAAATTTCTCTACAATGGGTTTCAATATCTTATCATCACCAAGTTGGGTAATCAGTAAAACTCAAGACATGAATTATAGGGAAATCATGAATCATGTTTTTCCCAGTTTAGTAAAAGATGAATATAAAATACGGGAAAAGGAAGTTAGAAACGCTTTGTATGCGATAGGAGGAGATTATATTGAGATGTTGGGTTACGAAGATAACATTATCCTTTCTCTATATAGACTTATGAAGAAATATTCACCAACTCAAAGAGTGTTGCAAGAAGCATTGGAGAGAAAGAGATGAGAATACGAGACAAAGTTTATGTTGAAGATTGGAAACAAACCATAATCACTGATCCAAGTTCTAAAATCATAGCATATGCACATCATTTATTTGGTGCTTTAGCCATAATTTTGATTGTCATTCAATCTGCAATTACTTTGAATATTTTCATATTCTCTCTTTGGTTAGTTCTTGGTATTGTAATTCTGCTCTTAGATATTTTTGGAGGTAATAATGTAACACTTAAAGGTGAGTTGGGATATGGGATAATGTTTGTTTTGGGAACTGTTGTTTCTTTGATGTTAGGAAATGTAAATTCAATGTTTTTCCCAGATACTCTTGGAAGAATTGATATAATACTTTTCCAAGTTTCAGCAGGAATATGTGTTTCTTTGCGGTTTTTAGTTTCATTTTTCTACATCGAGTTTTTCACACAAGAATATGATTACATCATCCCTCAGTCTAATCATTCAAAGGAACAAATACAACTCTACAAAGAAAACCTAGTCAAAACTAATTTTGAACACATTGAAATCGAACAAATAGGAGTATTCCAGAAATGGTGGTCTCTATTTCAAAGATTTCTTTGGCCTATAGTAGTTATGATGATACTAGTTATTTTCGCTGTTCTTTATTCTCTTCTAATCTATTTCATAATACCTGATGATGCAATTGCAGAGCTAGTTACACGTCCTTCGTTGATTGTAATCGCTATTCTTTATACGATACTGTTAGTTAGAACAAATGCAATACTTCCAAAAATTCAGAAGCTAGAAAAATCAGAGATTGAGAACGAAACAGAAAATATAGAAGCTAATGAAGAAAAAGTGGAAATTCGTTCTTAAGAAATTAATCATTATTCTTTAGTTCTTCAATTGTTCTAGATTTTCCACACGATTTATCATTTTCTGGGCAATAGCCATAAAAATCGCAATAAGCTCCCAGATCTTTGAAGATAATCGGTGCTACTTTCTTTACTTCGTCTAACATCTTTTCTGCTAGTTTACGAATCTCCCACTGAGATCTAGTGCATATTCTTCTGACAAAGAAGTCTACTAGACTGTGAGCATTCATAGATACAATAAGCTGAGTAGTAGTTGAATTTGGTAAAACATATCTTGCATCTTCTTTTGTGATTCCATTCTCGGTCATTTTTTGATATAAAGAGAGATTTTGTTTAATCATTTCTCTGTATTCATCTGCAAAAATGGACTTCTCTATAGAATTTGGAACAACATACTCGAAATTCTCTGCGTTTACATATCGTTGAGACTGTTGGGAAAAACTAGCTATCCTTTTTCTGACTAATTGATGACTACACGATCTACTTATTCCAGAAATATAAAACACAAAAACATTATGTTCAATTATGGACATGTGTCCATTCTTTACTATCTTTCTAAGATATTTTTCAGGTTTCATCTCAGCACTACTTTTTATACCTTCTAAAGTGCTCTCCCC
>JAEOTE010000004.1 GCA_016839945.1 Candidatus Heimdallarchaeota archaeon
AAAGTCTACACGATGCTAAAAACGCTGAGATACAGATACTAGAAATACAGAAAGAGCTTCCTGATGCCAAGGATAAATTGGGACAACTTAAAACTAAATATTCTGCACTTGAAGGACTCCTAAGAGTTAATAGTGATTTAAATAATGCTAGAGGCGAAAAAAAACGTGCTATTGAAAGACTAGAAGATGCTTTAGAGAAAGTTAAACAAGCTCAAGAGGCAAAAGATAAGTTACTTATAATTGAAGAAAAAACCAATAAATATAATCAAGCAGAAACAGCTCAATCCTTTTTACCTAGAATCGAAAAAATGGTTCAAGATATCTCAGACTCAAATTCTGAGATAAATAGGATAAGTCAAGAACAAAATGATATAAAAAATAGACTCGATGGTTTACAATCCGCGGAAGAACAACTCAACCAACTAGAATCTAAAGAAAATAACTTGAAAAATGAAAAAAAGCTGGTTACGAGAAATAGAACAATCGGGATTGGGTCAGTGATTTTAGGGTTAATTGCTATCTTAGGCTATTCATTTACTCAAATATTAATAACAATTGGTGGAGTTTTGGTGTTAATCGGTGTTTTTCTCTTTATTAAAAATTCTCCAAATAGAATAGATATAGAGCTAAATAATTTAATAAAAACAAGAGAAGGCTTACTTTCTGATAGAGGAAGGATCACTGAATATAAAAACACATTAGCAAATATTCATGAAAAAATTAGAGAACATTCAGAAAATATTGTATTAAATGAGAATGAACTAAAATCTTTGATTTCTGATCTCCCTACTCAGCCTCAACAATATTCTGTAATGATGGATCAAGTAGGTGCGACATATGAATCAGTTCAAAACCTTAGAGACAATATCCAACAAGATCTGATATCTCTAGGAAAGCTTACAACAGAAAAAAAGGAAACTGAAAAAATTGCTAATATATTAAATGAAGAACAAAAAAATAAAGAAAAATTTGAGACAGCGCTTCAAACCTGTCAATCTGACATAGATGGTTTAGATCAGCAATGCATTGTCATTCAAAAAGAACATAATATTTCGATTGAACAATCAGATTCTATTAAAAATGAAAGAGACAGGGCCCAAAAGAATGTTAATGTTCTTGAAACAAACCTTGTAACATACAGAAAACTTGCTTCACAAAAAGAATCACTTGAAACTGAGCTTAATGAAATAAATACAGATATAATTGGTTTAGAAACTGAAATCGTAGAGTTGGAAAATGAAAAAGAGGAATATTTACTCAGCAAACGAGTGAAGCTAGAGGAAGAAAATAATTTACGAAAAGAAAATGATTCTCTAAAAAAGCTTTCAGCAAGTTTAGAAACGGAACAAAAAGAACGTCAATCAGATATTGATGAAGCAGAATCTACTATGACTAAAAACTTTGAATTAAAAGAACTATATCCAGAATTAGTTAAGCAAGTGGTAAATGAGAGATTTGAAATTAATGCGATGAATAATGCCATAACTCTTCTCGATGTTACAAGAGATGGGATAATGGCTGGAGTAAAGACGAGAATAGAATCACATATGGTTCAATTCCTTCCAGCATTAACAGATCAAAGATACAGTATGGCTAGAATTGATGAAAAAAACTATCGAATAGAGGTATATGATAGAGAAGCTAGAAGATGGAGAATCAAAGGAGTGTTTAGTGGTGCGACCCAGGATCAATTTAGCTTGGCATTGAGGCTTGCCTTTGCTTTAAGTACAATACCTTCAACAAGAGGTTCTAGACCGGGATTTATTTTCCTTGATGAACCATTAAGTGGGTTTGATGTCCAGAGAAGAAAAGGATTCATGTCACTACTGCATAATGAATTACCGAAATATTTCGACCAAATAATTGTGATTAGTCATCTTGAAGCTCTTCAAGAAGAGTTTCCAAATCATTTAATGCTCGAAGCCGGAAGAATTGTTTCAGCTTTATAGGAATCTCTGATGATATTTCTCAGGATGGTGGAAATAACAATATTTGCTCGAGAAAACCCAGCCTACTCGTTTTTTTGAAATGTTTGGTTTTATTTTAGCTATGCTGTCAACATTTATAATGGTATTTCATTTGGAAAAAACAAGTTTTTTGCTACTAGTAGTTCAGTTACTTTTGTTTTATCCATCTTTAGGTTACAGTTGTAGAGTTGGTCGATCAAATCTACTTTGAAATTTACGCGCGCGGTAGTGGTCGACCCCCCCATTATTAGTTTAAAAAATTAAGATATTTTATATTAATAAATAATGGGTGCTCGCTTGCTATACAAAGCGTATTCCCCTGGACTCGCGCGCGAATAACTGCTGGAAACTGGTTTTTTTATTGTCTATTTCCCGAACGAATTCTCCGATAAACTTCAACATGATCCCTCCATTTAATTGTCAATACGATTTAGTATAGTTTATTAATGGTTTACTGAATAAATGAAAACCTGAGAGATTGATGAAATTGGTTACCTACTCGTCCTAGGCTTATACTTTTTCTCTTTATATTTACCTGTAAGTCTGACGTGGGTACCTTTCCTCGTTACGGCTGACTCGATTGATTCATCTATTTTTCGGCACTGGTCAC
>JAEOTE010000177.1 GCA_016839945.1 Candidatus Heimdallarchaeota archaeon
ACAGCTCTTCTTCAACATAGTGCATATCAAAAGCAAGGTGGTAATTATTCAGGTAATTTGGATTATTTCTTTAAAGCTGAGGAAATAGAATTAAGTATATTTGATAAATTTTATAGTACGCAAACAAATCTTTTACATAATAAATATAATTTTACATCAAGCCAGATATCAAATACTGCTTTTACTTATGAAAACTTCTTGGCCATCTCCCAATCTATAGAATTCTTTAGAAAAAGAAATGAAGAATTCGGTGATCCTCCTTTTGTTTTCCTCTATACAGATTTAGCTGATACTCTTCTAGCCAATTTGTTTGTTTTTCCTGATTATTTCGAAGCTGGAATTACAAATACTGGATCTTTGTTATTCTATGATTACTCAATATTATATAGCAATCCTTTTCTTATAAATTTCCAAGCAGTAAGTTCTCTAGCCAAAATATTTCCTATAACATCTATCTTAGTTGTTCCTAATGAAATTCGAGTGTTTAATGATGTTTCTTTGAAGTGGTATATCGATTTACAAGAAACAACTTCTTACTTCGGTTCGAGTAATAGTACATTTAATTATGGTTTAGAATTAGATATTGTACCTAGTGGTGAGTTAAATGTTACTCACCCACAAAGCATAGGTATTACTACTACAAGTCTAGATGGTATTAGAACTTCACATCCGCAACCTAAACTCTTAAATTTCACTCCAGAAGTTGGAGGAGAAAATGATATCTCAATTAGTCTTTCTTTTGCAGGTTCTTATGTAGTGTTTGATTTCACTTATTACTTCTATATAAACAAGGAAATAAGAATTTCAACTGACTCAAATCTGGAAGCTGTTCAAGGTTTCGATAATAAATTACAATTTGATATATTATGCGAGGATGAACAAGGACTAGGAATTAAAAGTGTTGATCTTAGCATTATAATAAATGGAGTAGTGCTAGCAAACAAAACTACAGATATTTCCGGAAAAGTATCGGTAGATTATGCCATAAATGATATTTTATCTATATTACCAGAGATACCAGAGGATCAAACGGAGATTACTACCCCAATTCAAGTACACGCATCTAAAGATGGTTTTTATTCAAGTTCAATACTCTTTGAGGCTACAATTAAGCTCAATTCACTTATAGTAACAGTAAGCCCATCTCCTCCTACTGTGAAAGAAGGTAGTGACTTAGCTCTTTCAATTTCGGTTAGGTCTTCTATTGAAGCTACAGTTCTGAGACCAGTAGCTGAGATATTTCTAGGAGATAGTTTGGATATTCCATACCAAGACAGCAGTGGAAAATCTAGTTTTGTTTTACCAACTACTATCAGTATTGGCAGTGATAATATTAAAAAAGACACTCTTCTAACTATTACTATTCAAGCAGATAATTTCCCTGGACAAATATTCGAATATGTTGATTTAATAACAGTTACGCCTTTACGAACTTTGGAAAGAGTCTATACTTGGATAGAAGCAGCACTCCAATCTACTTGGGTTCAAGTTATAGCTTCACTTGGTGTTATTTGGGCATTACTCTGGAGACAAATTCAGCTTCGATTAATTAAAAGATTAATTCGCTGTAAATTCTGTGGTGAAGTAACTAAAAGAAAATATGCCTTATGTAGGAATTGTGGAGAATTAATCAACAAAGAAAAATTACCTAAAGAAGACACTCCCCCACCTCCACCACCTGAACCTGAACCACAACCTAAATATGAATATTCCTCAGATCAATACTAATTTTTCTTTTTCTTTTTTTATTTTTCTAAATCTTTTACTATCTGTGTTATCTCTTCCCTACATGGTGCTGGAAAAATAAGTAAATTGTTGTACTTAGGCTTAGTTAAGCTTCCAACAACTTCCGATACTTCAGAAAGTTGTTTTAATGATCCATCTTTCATTTTTAACATAATTGCAAATCTATCTTCTTCATCATATGGAGTATAATATCTACTCATAAATTGGTCTATATCCCAACTAATGGTAGGATAACCATGTTTCCTTACAATAAAGTTAATTTTATCTTTATTTTCAGTAACACTTTCAGCCATTTCTTCAGTCAATGGTATGCTTTTGTAAAGATTCCTGTGGAGAATATCAGAAGCTAATTTCTTGATAAAAAGATCTTTTTCCTCTTTTGCAACAGAATAATGCATTTGAGTGTAAATAACATCATCTGTTAAAGTCATTAAAGTTTTCCAGTATGGATTATCAGAGAAATCCTGAACAAAAGGTAATACTGCTAATTGTTCTCCTTCATCGAGTTTTTGAAGTATTTGAGAAATAAACAACTTAAGCATGTATTCCCAACATCTCACAGTCTTGTGGAAATAGACTCTCGAGAATTGCATGTATAAACTGATAACAACTTGTTCTATAGATTGCAGTCCTTTTTCTCGTATAATTATCAATCCTTCAGGAGTTAATTCAAGCATAGCAAATAATCTTTCGAGATTATACAAACCAAATGAAACACCAGTTGCAACAGAGTCTCTCATTAGATAATCTAAAGCATCTGCGTCTAATTGTGATCTAATTATTTGATTATAGAATGGTTTATCATCAACACTTCTTCCTTGGATTAAATCACCTATTCTTCTTCTATCAAAACCTTCTTTTTCCAATATTTGTGCTATTCCGGAATCTGTGTCTAAAACAATCTGCTCTGAGATATTCTCGTGTCTCACAAAATCTTTAAATTTCTCATTACAACCGGGATTCTGTGAATTCCTACATAACATCCTGCAAGTGTCTTCAAACATATGTGAAAAAGGACCATGTCCAATATCATGTATCAGAGCAGTTAAACTACACAAAGCTATATCATCTTTTGTTAGTATTTTTGGGTGTTTCTTGTTGAGTTCAGTTGTTAGTCTATTAGCCACGTGACTTGCACCTAAACTATGCATAAAGCGACTGTGATTCGCAGATGGGTAGGAAATAGAGACTCCTCCAAGTTGTATTATTCGTCTAAGACGTTGAAATTCCCATGTATCAATGATGTCTATAAATAATTTCTCTGGAACATCTATGTATTTGTGAACAGTATCTGCTATACTTCTATAAGAGGTCATTGTGTTTTTGGTAAACTGGATATAAAAAACATTTTGGGTGTGCTATAAGAATTTTAGTATAAACAAAAGTTGAAATACACTTCAAAACAATCTGATAGTTAATGAATATTGGAATCATAGGCACTGGTTATGTTGGACTGGTAACTGGAGTCTGTTTTGCAAGTAAAGGTCATATGGTTAGATGTGTTGATGTTATTGCAGATAAGGTAGATATGATTAATAAAGGAGTATCTCCAATATATGAAGAAGGATTAGAAACACTTCTGAAAGATGCAATAGAAAAAGGACTCTTTGAAGCTATGTTGGATTTTGAATATGTGGTTTCTAATTCAGATG
>JAEOTE010000030.1 GCA_016839945.1 Candidatus Heimdallarchaeota archaeon
AAAGTGTGGAAAGTAACCTTATCTGAATAAATGTTAATTTCATAAAATAAAAGAGCTGCAGTTGCTAATGTAGCATGACCACAGAGATTTACTTCTATCTTAGGAGTAAACCACCTTAGTTTAAAGGAATCTATTTCTTTTATATTTGAACCTTCAGGGACATAGAGAAAAGCTGTTTCTGATAAATTCATTTCAGCTGCAATCTTTTGCAAAATATCATCAGGAAACTCTTTATTTATAATACAGATTGCTGCTGGATTACCTCTAAAAGCTTGATCAGTAAAAGCATCTATCTGATAAATTGGAATTTTTTCACCATATTCTTCCATTTTGATCCTCATTTTTTTCTTATTCTTGATAGAAGTTTGCTTGGAAATTTATTAATTGTGTGGATGTGTACAAAGTTAAATTGATTGATTTTATTAGAAGGGATTACAGATTTTTACTTATATTGGAAAAACTTTATGTATGACATTAAGAACAAAATCCTATGAAACGAAAAGCAATTTTCAGCATTTTGCTGATAACGATATTCATTGTACAAATCAGTTCTCTTATGACAACTGAAGCACAAATAGATATTACGGATTTAAAACTGGAAGATGATATTCAGATTCCAGTCATAGAGAAAATTACTGATTCAATGAGAACATATGTTCTTCATTTCGAATCAAAAAGCTACTACAACAACTTTGTTAGTGCATTTACACCAAAACTCGAATTTCCAAATTTGAAAATGGTAGCAATAGATGAGTGGTTGAGTATGAAACCTATCTTAGAGAGCATTGAAGGGGTTGATGGAGTTTTTGATGTAACCAATGCTGATAGACATAAAATAACACCTCCTGAAGATGCTGGTTTTACTGTAATAAGTCAAGACGAAGTGAAGAAAACAATTACTACAAAGAATATAATCAATCTACAACCGTTGTGGTCTCTTAATTACAAAGGTGCAGGCATTAGGATTATGATAGTAGACTCAGGTATTAACACTGCACACGTAGATTTTACGGGAAGAATCGATTTTACTGATAGCAAATCATTTGTTTACAAGATATATGGACATGATGTTGACGATCCCTCAATTGAGGATACAGATGAGCATGGAACTCACTGTGCCGGAATTGCAGCTGGAAGTGGAGCAGGAAATCCTGACTATATAGGTATGGCACCACAAGCAGAAATTGTTGTAGCTCGTATAAGCCAAGGTGGAGGTGCCTCTGCACTGCCTTTCATAGCTGCATACGAGTATGCTCTTTCCCTTGGTGATATTGATGTTGTATCATGCAGTTGGGGAGGTGCTGATCAGGAAGGATTAGAAGCTGATGAACTTGCAATAGAAGAACTTGTTAAACAGGGTGTAGTTTATACAACATCTTGTGGTAACAGTGGTCCAGATTATCATACAGTTGATGGCTCACTTAATGGTATATCTGTTGCAGCAATACATAACAACGGTTTGTTAGTTGATTATAGCTCGAGAGGTCCAACTGCTGATGGACATCCTAAACCTGACATAGCAGCTCCTGGATTTGATATTTGGAGTTGTGGAATAGGTAGTTCAACAGCTTATGCATCCTATGGTGGTACTTCAATGGCTAATCCACACATTGCAGGTGCAGCAGCTTGTTTGATTGATGCTTTACAAGGTTTAGCTATCCCGTATGATGCTGGACTCATAAAAACAGCTTTAATGAAAGCTGCTAACCCAGGAATCTACAATTACCTTCAAGTTGGAGGAGGAGTTGCTAACCTTGGAAACTCTTTAAATCTCATTCAAACTGCAGCAACTAACGGATCAGGTTTTCCAACAATTCTTTGGGCTGTTCCCTCTATGCCTATAAGTGAATTTGAAATTATACCTCAAGGTTTCCATCACGATTTCTACTTCCAATCAGTTTCCTCAACACCTTGGGAAGACTTGGCTCCAGTAGTTTCAGGCAACATTACAACTATAATGACACTGAATACAACATCTTGGACAGAACTTTGGACTAAAAATTATTTTGCATCAATAAATGTCGCTGATGATGCGACTCTAGGTGTCTATGATGGGTATGTTACTTTTGAAACAGCAGCTGGTGTAAATGATACCACATATGTCAAATTTGAAATTATCGAGGGTAAAGCAAAACTCCTTATGCCTAAATTTTATAATGACTGGGGACAAGATCATATTCTTGGACAGTTCATCTATCCATTGTTAGAGCTGTTAGATCAAGGTGTTGCAGTTAATGAATATTCTACATGGAACATAACAGGTGAAAAGAACATAATTACTCCAGAACTTCTAGCTGAATATGATGCTATCTTTATGTCTGACATATTTGATTTCTCATTTGATGCAGCATTACAACCATATCATACTAGATATCTCCTAGCAAGTGAGAACTTAGCTATACAGCAATACATTGCTGATGGAGGAGGATTGTTTGTAGTTCTTAATGGACAGAGTTTCAACTATGATTATGCTATTACAATGGGCAACAATATAACCATGGCAAATGAGCTACTCAATCCATATGGTATAGATGTTTCAGATGAACTTTTCTCTTTTGAAGATCCTGTAAAAATTGCTCCTATAGGTTATCACCCATTAACTGATGGAGTAAATTATATTGATCATTATGGTACAACACTTTCTGTTACAGGTGATACACAAATACTCTTCAAGTATGAAGGTGAAGGAACTGTTGCAGCTTATGAAAACTCTAACGGAGGACGTGTTGTAGCAGTTACTACAAACTTCTTCATGGACACCTTTGGATATTTAGAACTATACAATGATATCACTCAAAATGCCGTTTTCACAATGAACGTCTTTAATTCTTTGTTAGCTAAAGAGAAGATTTTGGGTAATTATACTGAGGATGCAACAGGAGCTACTTTTAACATACAATCAATTGACACTAGTGCAGTATTATCAGCTGAAGTTAAGAAAACAACACCTACAGGAACAAGCACATCTCTTGTTACACTAACTGCAGGCGGAATACCAGGCGCATATACATATAGACTAGATTATACTGATGATGCTATCTACAAATTCTCTGTAACAAGTGCAGATGATTTATACACTATGACATTCTTGTATGATAAGACTCCCCCAGTAGTAAATACTGGAGGTTGGGTGAATAACACAGTATCAGAAAGCGTCAGAATGGAGTTTGCTGTTGTTGATGCATTACTACCTATAACTTCAATTAGCGTTACACTTAATGGAGAATTTGTTACACTTAGTGGTTCAGGTAAATCTAGAACATTTTCCATTCTTACAACAGACTTTATAGATGGAGATAATATCCTAAAAATAGTTGCTACTGATCAAGCAGGAAACAAAGTGGATGCTACATATGTAATTCCAACATCAACAAAAGGAAGCCCCATTTCCACATTTGCTGTTCTACTTGGTATATTATCTTTAGCTTCTATTGTAACAGCTATAAAACGTAAAAGAAAATAATTTCTTTTTCTCTTTTTCTTCTTTTTTTTATGGAAAGTTTTAACAATCTTGAAGTATCTTTTAAAACAAATACTTGTTATATTGATACATATAACCTCGAAAAAAGAGACAACTTGATCAAAATGGCTTTAGCTAAAGGAACTGAAAAAATTATTCTTCTCTTGAGTTCATTAGTCGTAATTTTCTGTGCATGTATGATCATATTCTGGCATGTTTTTGACATCTATTGGCAATTTGCTTTTGTTGCTATTATTTTGGTTTGTTATACTTTTGTTATCTGGTCATTCCGAAATCCATCGAGAGAAATTACCAGAGACACTAAAAACATCCTTTCACCTGCTGATGGTAAAATTACTGAACTAAAAGAAACAAAGAAGGGTCCTTATTGTGTTATTCGAATGTCTCCTTTTGATGTTCATATGAATCGTAGTCCTATTGATGGTATTGTAATAAAAACTGAATTCAAAAAAGGTTCTCATTGGCCAGTATATTTTCAAAATTATGCCAAGAAGAATCAAAGAAATATGATTGAGATTTTTAATGAAGAAGAAAATATCAGAGCAATAATAACACAAGTTTCTGGTATCTTCGCAAGAAGAACCTTAGCTTATGTTAAAAAAGGAGATGTTGTTAACCAAGGAGATATTATTGGAACAATACATTTCGGTTCCATAACAAGTTTGGAGATAATAACCACAAAAAAGTTTAAAACAATCCAACCATCTTCATTGTCAGCTAAAGCTGGATTAACAATCATAGCAACAGAAGGATAAAACATGTGATTTAATGACTTGGGAAGAGGTAAGCTTTTTACAAAAACCGTGGATAAAAAAAGGTTCTTGGATCTTAGCAAATCTACTAACATTCTTTAATGTTTGCTTGGCAATAGTTGGTATAATTTTTATCTTTATTGCACCTAATCCAGAACAGTATGTTTTCTGGTTTGCAAAAATCCTTGCAGTTTGTTCAATTTTTGATTTTGCTGATGGAAAACTTGCTAGAATTAGTGGAAGTAAGAAACTCGCTGTAGATATAGATACAATTGTTGATGCTATTGCTTTTGGTCTCTTTCCTGCAATTTATTTAGGATTTCTTGTATCAAAATGGGAGATTGCTCTATCGTTAAGTATCCTTGCAGCTATAGCAACAGCTGTAATATATGCAGGTTCTGTATGGTATAGACTTTATCGCTTCTTGAAACGAGATCCATTTTACACACCATATTTTGATGGATTACCTTGTCCCTTTGCTGCAATGGTTGTTGCATGTTTAGTTATTTTTCCTGGCACACCAGCTTGGGTTATTATGGTATCTTCTATAATCATATCAGGTTTTATGTTGTCAAAGATTCCTCTTCCTTCGTTTAAAGGAGTCCCTTCTATGTTTGATTTATATTGGATCATTACTACAACTATTTTTGTTGTACTTTTTGCTGTTTTCCCATTCGACTGGATGGTATATCCAACTTATGGTATCGCTGTTTATATGATAGTTTACTTAATATTTGGACCTGGATATGCCATTAGATTAGAAAAAGAAATGAAAGGAAAGTTAGAATAAAATAATATAGACTTATTTTGTCAATTTGGTTTGTGCTATTTGCTCAAATCCTAGAGCATTGGACATAACTACATCCTTTGGCATAATGACTTCATCTATTTTTTTAACGATATTAGCTTCAAAGAATGCTTCTTTGAGATAACTGCCAAAGACATAAGCTCCTCCACCACAGACTATAACCTTTTCAATCCATGCATCAGGAGGAAGGTTGTTTAGTAATCTATTGCTTTCATCGACTATTACATCTGCTATAGAAGCAACAGCTTGATCCATTGCAGCACTAATATCCAATGCTTTTCCTCCTACTAGAATATTGCTCTTTCCTTGTTCAATAGCTGCCATCAAATCAAAAGGTCTAACTATTTTTTGTGCTTTTTCTTGTATAGCTCTTGCTAGCGCACTTGTAAGACTATCAACAGCTTCTTCAAGCGAACCAGAAGCAGCTCTCATCATATTTCCTTTATACATACAGAGAATATCTGTAGTTCCATGTCCTATATCTACAATAATTGAATCAACAGCTGTTTGAACTCCACTAGTTTTCAATGTATGCCAATAGGTACCATAAGGTTCCGGAGCTATGAAAACTTGTTCCACTAAAATCTTCATTTGTTTTGATTCTCCAGTAGAATCATTGCGGATTTTTATTTCATGTGTTCCTTTCAAACCTCTACTTAATTGTTTACTCTCATCTGTACCAGTTGCAATCGGAACACCTGTTGCAACAACAAATTGTTCATAATTAGATTGCATGATCAAACTCAAAACTGCTTTTAATGCAAGTAAACTATTTTCAATAGATTTCATTTTACCTTCAGAAGCTAATGGTTTTCTTATCTCGCTTTGAAGTCTTGCTAATTCACCAATATATACTTCTTGTCCTTTTGAATCTTCAATAATTAGATTGTTCAACCAACTCTTATCCTGGGACATTCCTTGCCATCCAGGATTAGGAGTACCTATTACTGATGGGATTCTATATTTCTTATCTTGACAAGTTAATTTAATCGTACTAGTTCCTAAATCAATTCCAACTGCATTAGTCATAGGTGCAATAGGCATCTAATTCACCACGGTTACTTACTCATTTTTTCATTATTTAAACTGTTTGTTCGGTTAATGTTGTATCAAAAGAAAAATTCGCTAAGTCTTTGATTACTTGACATATTATATTCCCAAAGTAGAAAGAATATTCTATTCTTGCTCTTTCCATTCTAGAAATTATAATCATCAATCATATATGTCGAAATACATATTTAAAGTCACAAAAAAGGATTAATTCCAATGAAATTTTATTTCTTTAATTATTAGAATCTATTTCCGACAAGAATTAGAAAAGTTGTAGCTTTCATTTCCAATTATTCGAATCCTTTTTTTACAGAAGATAAGGTTTATAGGGCTTGTGGGTTATGTTTATATAAGAGGTATATAAACTAGGAAAAAAGTATATAAATGCATGAGCTATCTTAAGGATGGATAATCTATACCCCGAGGTGGGAAACTTTGGGAATATTCGAGCAAAAAATGGACGAACTGGAAATAAGGGCTGAAATTGATCGTGTGTTACGTCAGTCTGCAAAATACTTTACTATCAGTAATGGTAAAAGAGTT
This sequence comes from Candidatus Heimdallarchaeota archaeon, assembly GCA_016839945.1. Lineage (GTDB taxonomy): Archaea > Asgardarchaeota > Heimdallarchaeia > Heimdallarchaeales > Heimdallarchaeaceae > UBA460. The sequence continues at coordinate 6,635 of JAEOTE010000030.1, forward strand.
CGTTTGAATGAAGCTATCCGTTTAAGAGAGTTTAGCGCAATGCTAGGATTAATCATAGCATATTCAGCAGGATCTTTTATGAGTGTTGATCGACTGCGAATAGAAGGATTACATCCTGTTAGATATAAAAGAATAATAAACCGTTTAAACTGCTATAGTGGTCAAGTCAGTAGTGCTTTAGTGCTTGAACTACTTCGATTGCGTGATAATACAAAACTCAGTAAGTATGATCTTATTAAAGATGTACAAGGAAAATATTTCAGCAACAAACCTGTTGGAACAAGAGACATTACAGAATCTCTCAATAGGATGTTACGAAAAACAATGGATGAATTTTTCTGGTTTGAGGATAGGTTCTTCAGAAGAGGTAACTTTGAGCTACGTTTGGTAGAAATTCCAAGAAATACTCCGTATGAACTCGCGAAAATAAGTCTGGATAACGTAATACAATTATAAAATCAATTTCATTATTTTTAAAAGATATTTTTTAGTTTGTTTTGCACTTTATGACTTAAATTCAATCCAATTATTGAAATGAATTTGATGTTTTCAACATCTTCAGATATTTTGAAGATATTCCAATCTGTCTTCTACTACAAGTTGGGTTAGTTTTTGAATAGGTCTCACAATCAGCCTTACTGATTCAGGTCTTTTATCTACTCGCAATCTGTTACTGTCATCGAAATAAGAATCTCTTTGGTTGGAATTCAAGATTTTCACTAAATCATTTCTTGCATCTAAACAACTACCTGTCATAACATGATTTGCAGCTTTATCACTTTGAATAGCACCTTCATCAATTAATTTTTTGATAATTTCTCTTTTATCTATTCTATCTTTAGCTGGTAAATCGGATTTGTTTATGTATGCTACAACTGGAATTTTCTTACCAAACTTCTCACCTATTTTCTCTTTAGCTTCAAGTATTGTTGCATCGTTCATCTCTTTTGATGTTTTTTCGAAGTTCACTAGAAGAAGTACACCATCCACACCTTTCATTACAATATCTCTTTGAACCTTGTGTCTTTCTTCTCCAGGTGTGGTCCAGAGTTGATATCGTAAGCGATCAAATTTCTTTCCTCTAAATGGAGGTGTTTGAAAAACTCCTTGATCGAAAAATACAGTTCTTCCAGAAAGATCTTGGATTTTGGTTAATGCAGAAACTATAAGTTCTGGATTCTCCATTCTCCTTAGCGCATTGAATACTGTTAGCATGCTAGTTTTTCCACCTAAGGGAGGTCCGAAGAGTACTATTTTCATAGTGGGTTTTCCTTCCCTATCTACAGTGAAAATATCTGTAAGTCCCAATTGGCTCATAAATAGATATCAGATGATTTCTTATTTAAACATATTCACAATCACAATGGAACTTATTTAGCTGCAATTCTTTTTCTGATTATTGGTATTGCTATTATTGTTGTTACCAATAGTGCACTTGTCCAAAATGGAAAAGCTATACCATTTGTATTATTTGGTTCTTCACCTTCAACATTAAATGAATTGGAATTTGGTGATAATACTGTTCTACCCGCATAACCATATCTTACTGCAAGATAGAAGTTACCATTGAAAGTATCCATTGTTATAAGAGCGCTTTCCCATTTGTTTGCTACAGGGTCAAAATCTATAGAGAACGTAGCTACTACAGTTCCAACAGAATCATATACTAATATCATCGTTAGAGCATAATCAGTGAAATTATCCCAAGAGTTTAGTTGAGTGTAAGAAGCATTTACATCCACATAAAAACTCACATCATCATTCATAGCTACTACAGGTTTTTCTACCACTAAAATATGCTCAACTATTATGTCTTCAATATCTAATCTTCCATATTGACTTGAACCTGATGCAATAATTGAAACTTCATAATCTGATTCATCAAATGATTGCAGCGAAGTATCAATATGCCACAATGAACCTACTGAATAACTCAAAGGTAATAGTGCATAGACTAGAGAGGAGTATTCCTTTTTGAATCGAACATAAACATCCACACCACTTGTATCATTTATTGCAGTTCCATTTTCATCTTCCATGTATACATTGTTTAGTGAAAAAGCCCAATTTCCAGTATTGTAATTCTGTGTATAACTTCCAATGGTTATAGGCTTACCAGGGATAAGTGAATAGTCTAAATCTTCAGTATATCCTAAGCCATCTTCAGTTGCATAACTTGTAGGAAGGGTAGGTGTAGGATCCATCATAATACTTGTAAGAATATGTGCTTCATCAATAAGTTTACCACTAACAAATAATTCTATATCTCCTGATTCAATTGATTGAGTGATTGTCCATCCACTAGCATTATGAACTGCTATTGATATGCCTAGAGAGTAAGAGGATGGTGGTGTTATTTCTAGTAAGAGATAATCGGGTGGTAGAATTAATTTAGCTCCGTAGATACCATAATATCTATTCATTCTATCGTTTGCTGTAACAGGAAAAGTGTCAAATTCATCCCAGTCATTAGTAACAGCATCATAATCAATATTTGTATCAAGATTTTCAAAACCATATATTCCTCCAGCAAATGAAGGATCATCAATTGCAACAGCTGTTATCCAATTCAAATAAATCTCATTGAAATCCAAGGAATGTCCTTGTCCTTGAACAGCATCTTCTACACTAGCTGCTCCATGGTCTAGATCTGCAACTAAATCCTTTATTGCATTAACGCCATATTTCTCAGCAAGATAAAAAGTGAAAATATAAGCACTACCATAATCATTTCTTACATTTTCAGGTGGTATTTCATAATAATTCCAATATAATAATGAATCTTCAGGGTTCTTGAAGAAATAATTCGTTGCAAAATAGGTTAGATTGTTAGTCATATCATAGTCATTCAGATATTTCGAAAATTCTGCACAACCTTCATCAACAAATAAAAATTCCTCTTGATCATAATTAAAATGTATTAAATGTTGGAATTCATGTGATAGGACACCAGCAGACTCATCATGATCTACATATACCATCTCTCTTTCATTTGTGTAATCAATTGTTGAGGAACTGTATTCATTTCTTGGATTGAAATATCCAGCAACTCCACCATCAAGACTTGCTAGTAAAATTGTTATCATTGAATCTGGATCTATGTCTCCTAATCCATGGATTCCACCATCAGGAGTACCAAAATATAATATATTATTAGGATATATTTTATTCTCAAATTCATCTCGGAAATTTTCAGCTTTTGTAACAAAACTTGGTTCGGTAAGAGGTGTAAATAACTCATTAAGAACGTAAATATAGGAATTCGCTCCTTTTGCTAACATTTTTGCTGATTTTTCTACATAAACATAAGGGTTGTCATAAAATGAATTTATAATCCAGAAATCTCTTATATTATTAAGTGGTTCTTCTTCTTTAACATCCTCTTTAATGGATTGACTAATAATAGTCTGTGTTTCTTTTGAATTTTCTAGTTCTGATAGCAATTCATACTTTAAAATTTGAGTAGGATTTGTTGGATCTGATTGACGTAATGCAACACTATAATCATAATAATTCATCTCTTCTATTTCAACTGGTTTAGAGCTTGATGAAACAAACTCAATATTGGTTAACACTACTAGTGAAAATAACATAATTAAACTAAAGCATAATAATTTCTTACGGATATTTACACCCATATACTTGTCCCCTTACTATTATAGTTGTATAAATCATTAAAAAGGTTGACAAATTAGCAAAAAAAAATCATCTTTTATACAATAGCAAGGTAAATTGCACTTATTATTCCATTGAAAGCAAGAAGAATAAAAGCTAGCGCCATCAGTTCAAGAGAAATTAAAGTCCTTCTGGCTTGTTTTGAAGCTGCTATCATTTCTTTTCCCCAATAGGTATCATCTTCTCGTTTAAATTCCCAATACTCAAGGTAATCTTCAGCTTCATATTCAGGATCACTAATGACACGAATTTTATCTTTCACTTCTTTACCTGATTTATCTAAAGCTGTTACTTCTAACAAAAGAGAGACTGCTCTTTTTGGAGGACTTTTGAAAACTTTAGGAACAATCAAAACACTATTTTCTTCATCCATTTTACTTGGAAGAACCCTTTCATTTACAGTAACCTTTATTGTGTCTTTATCTACAAAACCTGAATCAAATCTTACCCTTATTTGAAAATCAGATGGAGTTATATCTTGGTCGTTAGGCTCAATAATTCTCATTTTAGGTGGGACACTATATCTTCCTAAACCACCCATGCATCCTCCTACAGTTAGAAGAATTCCAGGAATAAGGAGCATCGACCAACTAAAGAAGTTCACTCCTATATACCCAGTTGCATCAAGAATAACCAAAATTATAATTTCAACAATTAGTATACCACTTCCCCACTTCAGGCAGAAGAAACCTATTTTCTTCAATTTCTCTTTTCTAGTTAGTCTTAGATAATCTACTGAATCTCTTTTCTTTTTTCTGAATTTCAGTTGCATCATCAATCACTTACTATATACCTAAACAGTGCAAAAGCATAAAAAATCATCAAAACCGCGATATGAATACCTAGCACAGATCCCACATATGCACTATATGGCTCTACTATCAAATTTTGAGTAGCAGCATAAACAAATATAGTACCTCCACCAAAAAGAAATGCTACACTAAAAGCCAAAGCACTCATCATTTTGAGGACAACAACATCAAATTGTTTGTCTGGTTTTGGTTTACTTTTAGGTGGTTTTTCTACAGTCATGTCAATCGTCTTCAATTTGCTATACTGTACTTATTTCTATTTATTTTTATCAGTTTCCCCGACTATATGTTTATTTTGCTTTGGTTTTTTTCTTATTATTCTTTTCTAAATCTTCTTGCGAGAGAATAATTTTTCCTTCTTGTTCTTCTATATGAATTTCTTTTTCAACAATTATATTTTCTATGACATGTCGAGGTAATTGAATAGAACCATAAGTATCTACATATACTTGGTGCATATCTCTAATTGTTTTAAGATTCTTTGTTGGAGAATATCCTGAGATTCGACCATCAACAATTTGAACTAATTTGTCCGTAGATTTTGCAACATCAAAATCATGAGTAACCATTATAGCAGTAATACCATGAGTTTTATTCAGATGTTTGAAAAATCGGAGTAACTCCCCTGCAGTTTTGGAATCTAATTCACCTGTAGGTTCATCCGCCAAAAGTATTAAAGGTTGATGAGCAAGAGCACAAGCTAGTCCAGCACGTTGAACTTCTCCTCCACTTAATTGCTGGGGTTTGTGATTCATTCTTTTATCCAAACCTACTTCTGTTAATAATTCTTTAGCTCTCTTTACTCGCTCTTCTCTAGGTATTCCTAATAATCTCATAGGAATCTCAACGTTTTCCAGAATATTAATCTCCCAAATCAAATTTCGACTTGGTAACTGCCATAAAGTACCTACTCTGTATCTTCGGTAAAGGCTTCTTTCTTCTTCAGAAAGTTGATCTAATCGAAGATCACCTACTTGTACATATCCTGCAGAAGGATCTGTCATTCCTGCTAAAATAAGTAATAGAGTTGTTTTTCCGCTTCCTGATGGTCCAATTATTGAGACAAACTCTCCCTCTTTGATTGATAACTCTAATCCTCTTAGTGCCGGAACACGAATATTTGTTTCCTTTGTGTAATAGATTTTCATTAAATCTCTAATTTCTATGAATGTCATCATATCCACCTATGCTGAATGTCTTAACTCTGTACCAATTTCTTGTTTTGTGGAAGAAATTGTTGGAATTAACGCCCCCATAGCAGTAGCTGTAATCAAGATAGCAATAACAATCACTACTTGAACAACTGGGAAGAGTATTGAATATGGAGGAATATTTCGAGTTATAGTTAGTACTCCCATTAACATCGAAGAAGCTAAATATCCTATTAACATCCCAAATATAGTTGAAAAAACTAGAAGTGAGATATATATTGATAAATGATATTTCATCAATTGCTTTGTTGATATACCTATAGCTTTCATTGTTGCAATCTCTTTTGCCCTATCAATAAGTTGAATGGATGCAAAAAGAGCCAATATGATTGAGTTAATAGCAAAGGACATTATAAGTGTAGAATTAATTGCAGAATATAGAATAGATGATCTGGGACTATTTGGTTTAACGAAAATTTCATTTTCCACATTGTTAACTGTTCCTTCTTCAGAGATGAAACCAATCTTTTCTGCAACTTCTTCAATATTGTAACTATTGTTGACTTTAACATATAAGTAATCAATTAAATTAGTTGGTCGAACTTGAATATTATCTAAAAATTCTTCTCTTACAACAAGATGATAAAAGAGGGATCTTACATTAGTAATAGCTATTTTCCTAACAAGATTTGGCCAATATTTATATTCTCCTTGAATTTTTAAAGTGAGATTTAAAGGTCTAATTGCAGAATATGGTGGTATTGTTCGCCAGGTATCATTGTAAGCAGCATAAGTGATTAGCCAATCTTGACCAACTTTTCTTTCTATTACTCCTAATTCATCAACTTGAGCTAAAACACCAAAAGTATCATCTAGGTTTTCAAATAAAGTTTCAACACTTTCCTCACCAAAATCATCTCTGAAGAATGCCGTTTTAAGATACGTTTCAGGGTCTACAATTAGTAGTGAATATGTTATCGCCAAATCTCCAGCAGCAGGATCATTAATATTAATGAATCGAACAACAGATATAGATTCAACTTCTGTAAGATTTGAAATTTTGGATTTCACGTATTCATTATCTACTGGAAAGTTTCTTATTACAATATCTGCACCTAAATCATAATATGCACCTTGAGTGTTGAAGTCTTGATACGAGTATGGAACAATGATTGAACTTATCACTAAAGAAAATGAAAGACACAAAATAATAGATGATCTTGCAAAGCTTTTTTGATATCTGTGTATTTCTCTGATACTCAGTGATGTTATATCCATTCTTAGTTTTGATGTTAGTTTAACTAATAGTTTCGAAAATAATGGTAATAGCCTTTGTACGAAAAGAATCAAGCCAAATAGCATTACTATAAGAGCTGGAATGCCAACATATTTTGCAGTTAAATCCTGGTATGCACTAAGAACGGGTAATTTAAAGACAAACCATATCGTTGTAGCAAATACAATTAGAATTATATCTAAGAAGTATTTATAGAATACTGGCAATGTCTTTTCTACTTTGCCATAATCCTCAACATCTCGTTTTTTCAGAAGTGTTATTGTATTGAAAAGCTGTATGAGGACAATTGCTCCAACACTCCCAATTAGTGCAATTGAAACTGATGCTACATCCAACCTCAATGGTAATAGTTGGTTTGAAAACATCAAAAATCCTGAGCTTTTCGTAAGTACTGAAGCAATCGGAACTCCTAGAATGACACCGAACATTAGAGAGACTCCTCCCGTAATAAGTGATTCTAATGCCAAGTACGAGCCAATTTCCATTCTGTTCGTTCCCCTTTCCGTGAGTATAGTGAGCTGTCTATCACGCTTTTTTCTAACCAAATTTGCAGCATAAACCGTTAGAATTATTGTCAGCACAATTATAGGAGATAAAAATGCAAACATGAAGGTTTGATAAAGATTATATTCATCTCTGAATTGCTCCATTAAATTAACAAGGTAAGAATTTATTCTAACATATTGAAAATCTGAACGAACTAGATACATTTCTTTTAAGTTTACTCCAATAAACTTTAGCGTGTCTATTTCACCTTGCAGATTGAAAGAATCTATTTCATCGATATTGTAAAATAAATCTGCTACAATTGTTGCTCTAGTCTGCGTATATTCTATTGATTGAAGAATTTTATTTGCAGAAGGCCAATATGCTAAGATTGCTGCACCACTATCAAATTCCAATATGTATTCTAAAGGAATATCAATTTCTGATCCGGTGATATCATAATTAGGTATTTCATCAAGGAAAACAATGCCTGTGACGTTAACGATATTTTTGTGAGTGCCATTAAAGGTTGCTGCTGTATCATCATAAAGTGAATCTTCTAAATTCAATGAGATAGGGACATAGAGTGTCATGTTATTATTTACACGTATTGAGGAATGATTGTAAAAATCTCTTGTAACTAGAGCAATAACTTCAAAATCATTTTCTGGAGCAGTTCCAATTGCAATATTATTCGAAATAGACGTAGCGAGTTTTCCTAATGTTCCATAAAGGGGCATATTAGGAAGATACGATATATTGTTAATCGGGTCCCAAGTTTGCGTAAACGTTGGTCTTTGGAAGTAGCAATCCGTCTGGAGGATTCTATGTGATAGATTACCGAAGTAAAGAGCAATATTTGCTACACTAAGAAAATCAAAATATTGATTTGTACCGAACGTGGGATCAATGTATAAATCTTCTACTTCTACCTGAATGTAAGTTCTAGGTTCTTCTGCCAGAAATAAACCAAATGCTTGAAATTGATAAGAATAAATAAAGAACACATACTGCGTGATAATCGAAACCGCTAAAGTGACTCCTATTGAGGAAATAAGTCCATATTTCCATCCAGCTTTAAATAAGGGTCTAAATAAATGAAGTCCTGGTAAGAATATCAGTAAAAATATATCTATTATAGGGACTGTTACAAAAATTATTGGAGAGAAGATGATTAATAAAATGTGAAAAACTCTATCTTGAATTTTCTCAGGAGGTTGGTCTTTTTTCAATAACTCATGAAAAAAAGTTCTAGTTAAAATGAACACATTCCTAATTGCAATTAAGCGAGACCCTTTAGGAATGAAGCTGTTATTCTTCATTAAAATCTTGCACGAACATACACCTATAAGCGTTTTTCTATGTCCAACAAAAAGACACAATCAGTATCTGTAGTTATTTTTAGAAAATTTTTCATCAATTTTTGTAGCTTTTTTAAATTATTTCGTCGAACATAACGTGAAAAACAAAACCAATAGGTTTGATCTCAAATTAACTCGATAATAAATCTCTCTTCTAATAGCTTCATATTCTATTCCTTGTAATTCTTCGTATAACATCCATATTGATTCTAAATCAATTGGTTCAAAATATCTCCAAATTAATCCTAGAAATGTCCCAAAGAATACTCATTCTCACTTCTTCTTTTGAAATTCTAATTCTGTTAGATTTACCTCCCTTTCTGCAAACTTCGAAGCGTTTGGATCATGAGAAGCTATCACAAGAGTTGTATCATAAATTTGGCACATATGAGATAAATGTGTGTAAACAGTTTCTGCTGTTTCTATATCTATATTACCTGTAGGTTCATCTGCTAATACTATTGGAGGATTATTTGCTAGAGCTAGAGCTATCGCAACTCTTTGTTGTTCTCCTCCACTTAGAAACTCTGGTTTTTGATTAAGATATCTGCTTATTTCTAGAAATTCTGCAAGCTCTTCTATACGTTTATCTCTTTCATCTTGTTTTTTATCCATTAACAACATTGGAAATTCGATATTTTCTTTAACTGTTAAGAAATAAGCAAGATTGTAAGATTGATAGATTAAACCAACAGTTTTACATCTGTAATCAGCAAGTTGATTTTCGTTATATTGAAGAATATCCTGATTGTTCACGCTAATTCTACCTTTAGTGGGTCGTAATATTCCAGCGATACAATGTAACAATGTTGTTTTCCCAACCCCTGACTTACCTCTTACAACTAACCGTTCCCCCTTTTTAACATTAAGATTAACACCTGATAGAGCTGTAGTTTCAATCTTACCTTTGTAGACATGAGATAATTCAGAAATTTCAATAATGGTATTTTTCCTTCTACTCATATATTTCTCCTCCAATTACTATTTTGATTGTAACTTTTCATATAATTCCTCCTTTATCCTCAAATACTGTGAAAACAATTCTATCTATTGTGGGAATTTGTTGCTGCAACTTCTTATAAGCAATTATGCCTGCAAAAAATAGTACACTACACAAAATAAAAATCTGACTAGCAAATAAAATAAAAGAATAAGGAAGAATTGCGAGTTTTATTTTCAGATAATATTCTGGTTGTATAGTGGTAAGTACTATCGAAAGTAGGGATATACCTAATACAAATCCTAGAAATATATAACCCAAAGTAAAAAGAAAAACTGGAAGGACTGAGTAAATTATACCTTTCTTAATGGACAATCCTCTAGCAAAAAATGTTCGAAAATTATTTATCTGATATTTAATAACATCCGAATAAAATCCATAGAAGAAGAAAACTAAACACATTATTATAATAGAAAAAAAAGATATAATTAATGTCTCTAAAACAGAAGGCAACCAGTACTCATCAGTAAAAAGGATTTTGTCATCTACTTGAAAAATTTCGATTTCTAAATTCAGTTCTTTGTTTATGTTTTCTATAAAGTTCTTAAGAACTTGAATAGTACTATTATCTCTTAGCCAAAGAATCTGATAAATCGAGCGAATATCTATTTCTGTTCTATTTTGTGTAATCTTTCTATTCAGTATTGCAAAGGGTTGTTCTTGGGAAATTCCTGAAAATAACGGTACAAACTCAACAACATCCAATAATGTTATGTTATACCAATCTTCCGGATAGAAACCAAAATCATCAGTTGTTGGAAGAGAAAGCTTTGTAGTTTCTCCTAATTGTACTGATGCAAGATCAGCATAAGCTTGGTTAATAATTGATTTATTGTAATCATTATTCAGTTCTTCTATTAATTGCTCAGATTCGTAAAAACCTGAATACTTCGTTTTAATAATCTCTTGACTGAAAAATTGTGTTATACTACTATTATTCAAAAGAAATATTCTGACTCCTCTGGAAATAGAAGTAGTTTCATCAATCATAAAATTCATTGATGAAACAACAAATTCAATTTCCAGTGAATGTTCTGTAAAATTAGCTAACTGAAATTTAACTAATTCTGCATTCTCTTCAGGGTAATGTATGATAATTTCACCAATTGAATTAAATTTATGATTAATGTCATTGTAATGGTTGATTGTGTCAAAACTTACTATAAAAAATGAAGAAACAAAACCAAATAAGATTAACATCTGAATTATGAGAGAATTAACTCTAATTACTTTCTTTGATACTTTTAGAGTATGCTTGCTTATAGAAGAAAGATTGTTCAGAAGAGAAATGAGAATTTTCCCTATCCATACGATGGTTCTTCGTGAGATTACAAGAAGTAAGACTAGGAGAATTACTAGAGCATAAATAAATAAAAAGATTGCACTTTGCTCAACTTCCTGAACACTAGTAAACAAAAAGAGACATAATCCTACAGCAAAAGTTATGCAAAGAACAATCCATTGCAACCCATTTTTGAATGCAAAAATAATTCTATTAAGCAAGAATTTTTCCTTTTTTTCGTTTCTTCTGTAAATAGCAGATAAACAATCTGTAGATACTATGTATTGCAAAGAACAATAACAGATAATACTTAAACAATTAACTAACACATTCAATCCATGATTATACGCAGATGATAATAATCGTGGTTGCATAATTCCCATAATGAGTGTAGATACAGAAAATCCAACCAATAAGGAATAAAAAGCTAATTTGGATTCAAGTTTGAGGAAATCTGAAAGAAAATCAACTCTTTTGCTTCCTCTTAAATAGTAAAATTCTATTCGATCTTTCTGTGAACTGAAAAATCCCCTAGAAGTATTTGTTATAACAACTGCACAAAAACCAAAACCTATTATATAAAATACTGCAACGCGAGACCAAGTATATTCTTTGAAATTATCACTAAACTGGGAGAGCTTCCATTCTAATGAACTAGTTCTTAAGCGACTCTCATACGAATTAGTGCTATTATAAGAATAAGCAAAGTAAGCATCTATCTCAATTCTTTTCTCAACCAAGAAACCTTCCATTTGATGTGGCAAAAACGTATTTAAAGCTTCCTCGGAGAATTCGAACATTGGAAGATAATAAATAGTTAAATTTTCAAAAAAACTCCCAAACAAATTTTCAAAAGTTTCCGATAGAAGAAACATGTATTTTTCTCCTTCGGATTTAGACCAGCTACTTGAAATAACTCTACTAGTTAAGACATCTTCAAGTTCAATAAAATTTCCCACTTGAGTAGATACTGTTATATTATTGTTTACATAGCTGAAGTTCAGAAAAAAGTCTTGATTTAATTCAATATTTTCCAAAGCTGCAAATGATTCATCCATAAGAATTTCGTTATCTATAATAGTAGCTTTACTGTGCTCTAGATAATAATCTTCCGGAGCCCAAAGTAATACGGTATCATAAGTACTTGAATTAATAATTAAATTACATCTTAAACGTCCAATATATGTTGCAGATTCAAGATTGTATTGGTTAAGAAAAGTGTTCATATCAAAATCAGTATCAAGCATTTTCAGCTCATCTTGGATTAAAAAAGAATAATCAGGAAAAGATTCCATCTTCAGGTTGTGAAAGTGCATATGATAATTATTGAAATGACTTGAATATACAATATAAGTAGTGACACTTGAGAATAGAAGAGGTAAGAATAAAAGAACCAATATTTTGACTTTATCCCATTTCATAGTTTCAAAGCTTTAGTTGGTAAATTAATACTTTAATATTTCTCCTCATTTAACCTCCTTGGCTCTTTTTTCTCAATAAACAACCGATGAGATTTTTTCATTGCTCTCCTTTCATGATTTTATCTAATGCATCTTTTGCTGCTTTCCTTGCATCTTTAGATACATCAACTTCACTCATTATCTTAAGATTAAGTAATGCCTTTTTATCACCTATCATTCCAAGTGCAAATGCAGAACATCTTCTCAAATGTTCATTTTCATCTTTAAGACAACTTATAAGCGGATCTACAGCATTTTTACTTCCTATCTTTCCTAAAGCTGTTGCAATACACGCTTTGAATTCTACTTTAGGTCTTTCCAGAAGTTCTAGTAAAGGATTCAATGCTTGTTTATCTCTAGTTTCTCCTAAAGCGAGAACTATATACTTGCATACATCATCGTCCTTCTCATTTTTTAATGATCTTAACAAATCCTTTACAGTTGATGTATCTTTTATTTTTCTCAATACATCTGCTGTGGTTAATCTAATCCATTTCTCTTCATGCTCTAAATTAGCAATGAGTAAGGAAAGATTTTGTTCTCCTATTTTCTGGAGAATATACATAGAGATTCTTACAGTCCATGGATCGAATTTCTCAAGATTTGCATTAATTAGGGGAAAAATATTCTCTCCCAAAGAAACTAGCAACTCTGTTACTTCATCATCTTCTTCTCCTAATTCTAACAGAATACGCAAAGCTTCTTTTTGAACTAGAAAATCTTTATCCTCAAGAAGTTTGAGAAGAGAAGATATTGAAAACTCTTTGTCAATCCTTCGAAGAGCAGAAATAGCGCTTTTTCTTATGCTGGGTGATTCATCTTGATTCTTAAGTATGTCCCTTATATAGGGGATAACTTCCTTTTCAGTTCCTTTCATACTAATCCATTCTAGGGCTTTTTTTCTTTCATTTTCATCACCTTCTTTAAGAAAGGAAAGTAAAGAGTGTGAATGTGGTTTTGTGTCTCTAAGTGCCTTGTCAATATTATAAAGCACAAAACCAAAAGTTCTATATAACTTCATGAAATATGCAAAAATCTCTTTGTTTTCCAAACATAGATTAAAAAGTTCTCTGAAGATAACTTCAACATCTTTTGAAACATGTGTTTCCGTTATATCAAACAATTCTTCTTGAATACTATAAAGTCGTAAATAAAGATCTCTCTCTTGAGATAGTCTAATAGAACTGGGAATATACTTAAACACAATTCTTAATTGTTCATAAAAATCCATATGTTGTTTACTTTTTTCTATTTTAGCAAGAATATCCTGTTTAGCTTCAATATATTTTTCAAATTCAGAAGAACCATTAAATTCCATTTTCTTTCTAAACTTGTCAATAAAATTATCTGCATGCATTACTGTAGAAACTTTCTGTACGGAACTCTTAATCTGATTAAGATTTACTTTTATACCAGAATTATCAAACAACCATTTAAGAGCAATGAAAAATTCATTATGTAATTTCTTATAATAAACTCTTTTCTCTATTAATTTCTTCGTGATTTGAGAATCGTCAAATCGGGATAAAGAGTGTATCACAGTTGTTTCAAAATCAACTTCAAGTCTAGTTAATGAATTTAGTAAAGGATCTATTGTTTTTGAATCTTGCAAAATTCCAAATGCTTCTGCGATGCTACAATGGTTACTTTCGTCACTAGCAGTTTCACTTTCATAAACATCTATAAGATATTCAATATCTCTTCTACCTATGACTACTGCAATTGCTGTTGCTAAGTAATTCAATTGCTTTTCTTTTAGAAATATTTTTAATTCATTCATAAGATCTGGGGGATTAAGTCTTTCTAATGCGTAAAGAGCTAGTAAAACCTCTGTTTCAATATTAGCTCCTCTCGAATATCTAATAAAATTAAAGAGAAATTCTATTGCTTCTTTGTTTCCTATTTCTTCGAGTCCATTTATTGCAAACTTAACTATATTCTCATGAGAAACCTTTTCACCTTCAAAATTCCAAAAATTACGGACAATGTCAACTATACCTTTTGCATTATTGTTTTTAATATATTCAGATATTTTCTCTTCCAATTCTGTATCTACAAAAATGGTTTTAGCTTTATCTGAACCAAAATTCCATAATATACGTTTTATACTGTCCTTAATACCTTGTCTTAATTCTGTATCTAAAGAATAAATCAATGATTTTTCAATCTCTGGATTTTCTATATTTTGAGAAATCCAACTATCGCTAAAGACTTCTGAAAGCAACTCTTTCATTTTTGCAAACCAAAATTTGTCAATATAAATAAAAGAATCAAGAAGTTGTGTTTTCTTCTTTTCTTCAAGAATTTTTTTATTAATGCTTGTTTCCTGTAATAATGCTTTTATTTTATTGGAGAAGAATAGGTGAAATTTTTCATCTTTTTTACTAAGAGTTGTGAGTATTTTCTCTTTTGCATTTCCAGTTAAAATTTCTCCTAAAGCATCTACAGCTCTCCATCTAACTTCATAATATTTATGATCTAGAGTTTGAAGTAAAGCTTTTTCTCCCTCTTCAATCATTCTTTTGACGAAGGCTTCGGCAAACGCACCTTTTCCTTGAGAATCTTCATAAGAAATATTTTTGTAAAGAAAATCATCAGTATCAGGATCATTAAGCTCAACCAATGCTTTGATTACAATATCATAAAATCTCGAAAGTCTTCTTTCTAATTTTTGTTCTTTTCTTTCCTCCAAGTAATCATAAAAAAACTTTTGTACTTCTTCTCCTTTTATATCCCTAAGCGTATGGAATATATTAGATATTGTTGTTTCGTTTCTTTCTTTTTTCAATGCGTTTATTAAATGCTTGGTTGCCTTTTTGTCTCCAATTTTTCTTAAAGCCCTAACTGCATCAAGACGTGTATCTACACTTTCACTTTTTAGCTCTTCAATAAGCTCATTGAAATCTTTTTTTCTGCTATTTTCCGAATTCATTCTACTCAGTTCAACAAGCAATTTATAGATAGTTTAAATTTCAAATTAATAATAGCATTGTAAAGCTTTTAAGAATTGTGTGGCAGAAATCTAGTAGATAATCCTCAAATTCTTTATCTATTGAGAAGTTATCACCTTTGTTTTTGATAAACTGGTTACCTTTAAATAAAAAACACAGTTCAGGCTTAAAAGAAGGTCTAATGGGAGTTATTTGGATCACTCTTGAAATTTTCCTAAGATATATAGGAAAGAGAATATAAAAGCGTTGAGAAAATAAAAAGTAAGTTCTAGCTCATTGTTTTGAAATTCCAGCATACATTAGAAGAGTACTACAGCGAATGAAAAATATTTGATGTACTGACACTATGAATTAGTTTTTAAAGAATTAAAGTCGGAATAAAGTTGAAAATTCGAATAATTCGAACTTTTCGAAACATTTTAAAATACGAATACTTCAATAGTGTTGTGGATATTCTCCACGTAATTTCTCAGGTGTTCAAAATGGATAATTTAGAAAAGCTTGCTCTGGAAGCTTTTGAAAGAGGAAAGAAGGATTCTTATGTTCCTCAAGATCCTTTTATTTCCTTTGGCTTTGATAGTAATCCATTTTTAGAAACATCTATTGAAGATCTGAAACAAGAAACTTTTCTACAACCAAGGATCAGGAAGATATCTCATTATATTGGTAAAGTTTTTTCAAGTCATTTGGAAAAATCTAAAAAAAAGAAATCTAGTGATGAAAATCCTGTTCTTGATGGTGTTGTGTATTGTTCTAGTCAATCAGGAACCACAACCCTTATTGAACTAACCTATCAACTCCTCAAGGATCATTATAATCTCAATTTTGTGGATGCAAAAAATCTTGTTGTTTTTGAAAATAATCAGTATTCAATAACGAAAACGATTCAGAATTTCAGAAATCTCTTAGGTGATCTTGAAATTGGAAGTGAATCACTTTCAGTTGTTATTATTGATCACTCTGATTTTCTTATAGATTTTTTTGAAGAATTTCGATTAGCATTTGAAAGAGATTTTCAAGATGTTTCTCTTATCTTTATTTTTTCACATTCAGGTTGGACTAGATTAAAGAGTAACCTTGCATTATCAAACTATGATTTGTTCAATAAAATTATACAAAGTGTTCTGGTTGATCCACTTACAATCGATGAGATTAAAGAAATTCTCAAGATGAAACTTTCAATTGATGGTAGAATTCAGAAACCTTATACTGCATCTGTCATTTCAAAAATTGCTGAAATTTCTGGAGGGAGTATAAATAACGCTATAAAAATCTGTATTCGTCTTTGCGAGGAATGTTTCTATAATGGTCTAGATACTGCTTCTCAACATCTTGTTAACGATATTGGTTCTATATTAGGCATATCTTCCAACAAAGAATTCTATAATCTTGTTACTTTAAGAGACAACACTCAAACCAGAATTCTCTCCTTAATCTCAATGAAATCTATAGCTTTTGATTATGGTATCACATATGAGGAAGTAGTTGTAAATTCAGATATTAAAGCTAAAACCTCTGCAACACATCATCTTAAGCAACTCCAAGAGAAGAAATTCATAACCAAAAAAACTGTTAACCGTAAAGCGTTTTATAGACTTCGAGATGAATTAAGAACACTTGCAGACACTTATCTTCTACCAGGTTTTGAACAGGAAGAGATGTATGTTCAGTTAGAAAGTATTGCAGATTTATTTTAAGATAAGCAAAATTATTCAATTAAAAGCGTGTAATCTGCAGATTTTTTTAATGCAACACTAAATCCAGGTTCAAAGCCAACAACAGCTGTTTCTATTCCTTTTTCCTTAAGTTTAATCAATATAGGATTAACTCTGGCATGCCTTGAGGCTAAAATAACCATATCAATTTGTTTTTCTTTTTGAATGACGTTCATAGCTTCAATTGCCAATGAAATATGAATATCATGTACAGATACAATTGGTTCATATCCGCTATTTGTTATTGCTTTAATTAATTTCTGACTAGCAAATTCATTTAGAACAACTTTCTTTATAGTTGCTTTTCCAAAATCTAGAATTTTGTTATCAATATCCTCTAATTTGATTTGCTTATCATTTGTTTTTCTTAGGAAGTTTGGTCCATCAACTAAAACTGCTAGTTTTTTTTCTCCAGTTAGCCTTCCTCTTAAAGCTTGAAGATATGAACTACTTAGAATTCTATCCGAAATTCTTTCGTATAATTTTCTTTCTTCTGCTGTTTCTTCTAAATCGTTCATCGTCTATCCCAAATATATAAAAAATATGAATAAGAGTTTGAAATCTTATTCAGTTGCTTCTTCCTTTTCTTCCTCTTCATAAGATAGTGGAGGAGTTAATAAAGCAGTTGATTCTATTTGTGTTTTACCAGATACAATGTTCTGTTTGATGTAACCAAAGTAATCTAATTCATAGATATATTTTGAAGCAATTTCATTAGGAATATTCAGTAACTTCGAAAGATCTTCTTTGAGTATTGGTTTTTGGAAGTCGTTTAAGATATACAGAATCCTATATTTCGGATCAGTGTTTAGAAATGCTTCTACAGATCTTAAGGTTTTGCTAGAATAATCAAGTTGTTTGTTCAACTTCTGTAGATTTAATTCATATTGGTATTTTTCTTCTGAAGACAAGGTTCCTTGTTTTTCCATTGTCTCTAGGGTTGCTTTTGTTGTTACTACTTCTTGTTTAGTTTCTTCTAATCTTGCTTTCAAATCCTCAATTTCATCTTGTTTATCTAATATTTGTTCTTCAATCGAAGTTTTATCTACTGTTGCTTTTTCAGCTAAATCTCTCAATTCTTGCATCTCAGCTTCTTTTTCAGCAAATTGAAGCATCATTTCATCAGTTTGGGTTTGTACTTTGTGTAATTCTTGTTCTTTAGAACCTATATCTTGTTGTAATTCAACCATAGTTTCTGCTAATCTTTCCATATCTGCATCTTTTTGATTTATTTGCTTTCTTAACTCTTCAGTTTCTTCTGAGTCACCTGCAGTTTCTTGAATATCTTGGACTTGTTTCTTTAAGGATTCAATCTGTGTAGATTTCTGTTGTATATCGATTTTTTGATTCCTTACTGTATCCTCATGTTCAGCAACTTGATTTCTTAAATTGAAGATTGTTTGCCTTGATTTGTCTAATTGCTTTTGTAAATCGTCGAATAAAGAGTCTTCTTTTGAAATAGCTTCTGAAGATAATGATCTTAATCTTGCTTCCATTTCTTCAACATGTTTTTCTAAAGCATCTTTCTCTATTTTCAATCTATTATATTCTGCTTGCAGATTATTCTTTTCAAGACTTAATTGGTGAATTGATCGATCTTTATCAACAATAACTTGATCTCTAGCTTCAATAATAGTATGGTCAACACCTGAAACTGTAGCTCTCTCTGATAACTCTTCAATAGCAGATTCTTTGCTCTTGAGTAAAGATTGAATATCAGTAAGCTCATTTTGAATAGATATATTTTCTGCTTTTAGATTTCCGACTAAATCGTTTAGTTCATCAACCTTAAGAGCATCATCTTGAATTTTCTTCTGAAAACCAGGGATTTTTGCTGCTTCTTTTCTAGTTTTCTCAAGCTCATCCAACATTTCTTGTGTTATCATCTCTCCGTTAATATAACCTTGTTCGATGCCTTGCCTTATCTTTGATGTACTCTCTGTAATAACCATTAAATGAATATCTCTAAAGAGATCAACATAGCTTTCCTTGAAGTTTCGTATAATTCCATCAACTTCTGAAACTGAATATTGTGCCTTACCAGGGGCTAAAGAATTGCTTTTTATTTCTTCAGCTCTAGCT
>JAEOTE010000031.1 GCA_016839945.1 Candidatus Heimdallarchaeota archaeon
AGAGCGGAGCGGAGAGCAGGGACATATAAGATAAGAGGAGAAAACAGCAAAGAAGGCATCATTAGGTTACATTACCTAACGTTACCTAACGTTAGAAAAATGCAGAGAGAAAAAGATTAAAATTTAATCCCAAACCCAAACATTCACGCTCTCAACTATTCTCTCTTATTCACTCTCTTACTTACTCATACACACACTCAGCGAGCGCACACACAAACCCTACCAAACCGTCAAGAATAACGCTTAGCAATGTCTTCGAGAGCAATTAAGACCAGAATAATAAAACCAAAGATTTCACAGAAGAAATTTACTTCCAGTAGCAGCTTCGAGAATTCCGTATAAGTTAATTTTCTGGGTGTTAAACTATACTTTTGAGTTCTTGGGTATATATCCCAGAACTCCATTTTGTTTTCTTTGTCAACATAACGGAAATTGGCGTGGGCAATTGAGTTTCTCAAATTTCGATGGTTACCGCTTTTTAGGCGTTCAGGCAAAATCTCTTTGAGGTTTAATTCTTTCTCAATTTCTTCTTCAGTTATGATCCCTAGAGTTTCAGTTACTGTTACCCCTTTCCCCTCTTTCAATCGTTTCATCGCCAAGAGATTTTTCATAACATTCTTGAAACTACCTTCCATTAAAATCAAATAATAAAAACAAATCATGTAGAATTTTGGTTTCTGATCGAGTTTTTCAGCTACTTTTACTATATCTTCTAAGAGTTTATTGTATTGCATTATTTTTTTGATAAGTGGAATAAGTTCCTTGGTCAACTCTCTAAATGGTTCCTGACCCGCAGACATTCCCCTAAGAACATTTTTATAAATAGTCTCATAACAATTTTCCCTAAAATTTGAATCTTGATAATATTCTTGCCTGTATCCCCGAATCTCATTCTTTAATGAATTTACTACATCATCCAAATCTTTCTTAGTGTCAGGTAATTTAGTTTTAAGAGCAAAAGTAATCCACTTGGAGGTGTTTACCAATCCCTTTTGCCTAAACAATTTGGCGATATCTTCTCCGGTAATGGCGTTCATCATATTCTCTCCTTGTTTTTCAACAATCCATTTCTTGGAACCCAGTCTTCTATTGCGTGCGCGGTTCTGTTACCTCCTAGGTTGATTGACTTCTTCAGTTAAGCTGTTACCTTTCGGTTGATAACTTACTACGCATGTTCTAACGGTTCAAAATCAGTTAAAGAAAAATGATAATTAGGTGTGTGCCATTTTCTTCTTTTGGAAGTGGAATCTTTTGAGAATCACAGTAAAGTGTACAAGTCCAAAATACGTAAAGGGAAATTATGATTTTTCAAGACTTGAGGATGTGTTCAACTTTCTTGTCAGAATAAAAGGTTTTCCAAGAGGTTATATTGGCAGTTGGCTTCTAAACATCGCTAAGGATGGTTGTATTCATGGCGTTTACACTGCAAGATATGGACTAGAGATAAGATCAGATTTTCATAACTACGCACTCGCACAGAGGATAGCGGAAGAAACTGGACTTCTTCAATCATTCGACAAAGTAAGCTCAAAACCTGATATAGCTATATCCTTCGCGAAGACTTTTGACAAGGAAGCAGGTAAGAAATGACGCATTAGTTCTTTTTACTTGAATTCTGAATTAGAGTTTCCCACTTATTCTTTCCTTCAATCATTACTCACGCGCTAATTACTTATAATGGGGCGGGTAAATGAAACACGTTCAGAAAATCCTAGACTGTCAAAGTCTTTTTTTTCAGTCTTCTCTGATCTTCTTATATGAGACGACAATACAAAATGTTGCCTTACCAGTTCGCGCACGCATTATCATCTTCCATCTCTAAACTTAATCTTATTCCTTCACAGAAGCTTGTATAGGAGAAGAACAAGAAGTGGTGAAAGAAACGCGGAGCTGACTGTGAATAATCTCTCTTGCTTCATTATTTGAGAATCAGATCCGTGGACGTATTTGCATCGTACATCATATATGCATAAGGTTGCTTTTTTTATAATTTCTTCGGGTTGCCTAGCAGAAAGTGCTTGTTTTAGCTCTTGGCTACGGCTTTTCCCGTAATCATTTACCAAATTTTTGCCGACTAAATAATTGAACAGGTCATACTTGTGATTTGCGAGAATTAACCCAAGTTCTGAATCCTTTGTAAAATTAGAATATGTTTTGATTAAATGTTCTATATCTTGTTGGCTAAGTTTCTGTAAAGCATCTTCAATTATTTGTTTCTCAGATCTTTTAGTAGAGAAATGGTTGCATATGGCGTTAAAAGCCCGCCATATCGTAAAGAATTTTTCAAATGGATCCTCGTATGATAACCCACGCCGATATATGGTTAAACAATGTTTGACTATATCTTCATTTGAACTTGAGGCGATTTTTGTAACTCTTTTCAATGTCGCTTCAAGGTCAGAATTGCTAAGGGTAAGACGGTAGGTGAATCGAAATTTACCGTGTGAAGGAGTACGTTGACCCGTTTGTCTTAATTCATTTTCATTCTCAAGACTTAGCTCGAAATCTGAAGCAATTGGAAAATACGCGCTCTCTACAGTGAAATAACTTATGCTCATAGCATTGAGAAGATCAGTTACCTCTTTTTCCGCGGAACCGTATACATCCCAGTAATCTTGATATTTTGTATTTTTGAATCTTCGGGTGAATTTTACCCTCTCCTTTTTGTTTTTTGGCTTCAATTTATCTATTGACCAATCTCCACTACTCACTGTTCGATCACATTTTGCTCCGTTTAAAATAAATGATACCCTCCAGACATAATCTGGCATTAATATCACACCATATTTTGGCTATTTGGCGATTACTTAATAATTCTTGTGCGTTACACAATACAAAAACATCTTCATGCATGCATCATTTTTGACGGAAATCTCCATTAAATATCCGTATTATAAAGGAGAAATCCAAAAGGGAAAAGGGAAAACGCTTAGATTGCTGGCTAGAAATACTCCTGATTTGAGGCTTTTCACGAATCTAAAGGCTTTTAAATCAATTCTCAACTTTTCTGAGAATAAATTTCCCTTCAAAATTGAGTTCCCCTCTGGAAACAATGGGAAACCGAGATGCATGCATAGTCGTTTGGTAGCTTATCATCATTCTTTATTCATGCGTATAAGTTCGCGCGTGGTGGGGTTCGAATCCTACCCCACACACACAAAGAGAAAATAAGATGGCTATTTTATATCAGAGGTCATTTGCAGAGCAATACAAGCTTGATTAGCGTCGATTTTAATTCCGAATCTTTCAAGGATTTTAATAAAAACAAATTTTTGCAAGTTATTAGTAGCGTCTTTTTTTGAAAGTTTCTTACCATTACTTTCACCTAGTTTTGGGTTCTCTTTGAGGTACTCTTTAGCCTTTTTTTCATCTATAAATTGGACATCGAAATGCAGTATGGTTTTGTCGTCTTTATGAACTTTGAACTGGGTAAGGGTTCCAATTTTTTTAAAATCAATTATGTAAATTGTATTTTTAGCTAATCCAGACATCAAGAAAACAGGTATTTCTTTAAGATATCCTTCAAAACCTTTGAGACCGACATCTACAATATCATTATTCCATTTTGGTTTGAATGTTTTTGTTTTCTGTAAAACTCTAATAAACTTCCAGCTTTCAGTTAAAATAGCATTTGTAGTGAAGCCTCTTTTTTCCATTAGCTCGATAGTTGAAAGTATTTTTTCAATTAACTCATCCTCATTAACAAGATCCTTTTTAATACATACATCCAGAATTTTTGATGAAATGAAGGTGTTTTCCCTTCGACCAATATTTTGTCCAAATTGTTCAACACCTACAATTATGGTTCCATTTGAAACGAATGCATCTTTTGGAAAAAATTTTCTAATCCCAAATGGTGGAATTTTCTCAGGAAGTGATTCTTTTTCATGATAATTGCCAAACTTTTGAATTATTCCTCTAATTTCTGAATTTGATCGCCAAGAATTTGTAATTTGTTTCTTAAATTCTTCTATTTTATCTTTATCGAGAGGTTGTTCGATTAGCTTTTTAGACTCAACTACTTTTTGTTCTTCAACAGATTTTTCATGCAATTGAATAAAATTTTTCAACTTGATGCTAAATTCTTTCGAATCAATTGCAAAGATGTCAGACCATGTTGCATAATTATCCTTAAGGTTTTGACATTGTCTTTTAATAAGTGCTAAATTGTTTTCTGAATTTGATGAAAGTTCAAGAGAGTCTGGTTTGTTAATCTTGTTTGGAGTCAAGATTATTCCAACAATACAATAAAATCGTGTTATCCAATCTTCAGAGCCAAAAGATATAGTTACAGCATTTGGTTTATCCTCAAATTTCCACCAATTCCATGAGTGTTGATAAAAAGATGATAGCCTATCAATTCCATTATATTCAGAAGTGACCTTCTTTAGGTTCTTAAATTGTGTTAGAACAACTTGAAGGAAGTATAATGCTTGGTTAGAATCTACTTTTTTCTGCGAGTATAATTCAGTTATCCAACCACCGATACCAAGCCAAATCTCGGGAATTATTATTTCAATATCATGTTTAATTTGAATTTTATCTTTAATAATAATTATTTCTTCTTCTAACCGCTTTTTTTCTTCTGAATCTAGTTCAGCATATTGCAATTTAGTTTCTAATTCTACTAGCAGTGGTCGTCTATTTTCTGGATCATAAAATCCCTTTATTCCAGATAGTATCTTACTAATTGTTTTAAAGATCTTTAAATCATTTTTATCTAGCGTAATTTTTAACAAGTTCTCAAATAACAAGATTAAATTAATGATATATTCTCTATAGTTTTCAACCAGTTTTTTATTTGGTTCCATATACGTAATACGCAATAAAAGATGAGTTTGGATAAAATAATTAATCTTGCTTAGTACTTTATTAATCGTGAATTCTCTAAGCGATTCATCAGAAAGCTCTAATGCGCATGAGAAAATGTTGACCCAAAAATTCTTGAAACGATAGAAGATTAAGAAATCTTCTTTTTCTTTAGAGAGATCAAGTAGATCTTCTACAAAATCTACTGTGGATCGAATAATTTCTCGATTTCCAGATTTAATACTAATTTCTATTAGATTGAAAAAATCATCCTGAATTCGAAATATTGGTTCCCATTCATGCAATACATCAACTTGTTTTGCTTGTTGAGAATTATATTTAATTCCATATGATTGAAGAGTATCTAAAAAATTTTCGATGGTGTTATAATATATCTCTAAAAATCTCGCAAGATCTCTTGAACTTCCCCGATTAATTACTTTCAAAATTTGTTCTTCTAAGTCATCGAAAGCCAGATGAATATCTTTGCGTGTAGGCTCAGTTATTACTTTAAACGATTTTTTTAGATTTTTCACTATTTCCTCTTCAGTTGTTTTTGGAACAGATCCAACAACACTATATTTTTTTGACACTAAATCGCCAATTCCTTTTTTCAGAAAGAAAGTACAATTAGCAGACTGCATATTTTTAATTATTTTATCTATAGCTATGTCTCGAATTCTCTTTCTTTCAGAAACATTTAGTCCTACCGGTATCCGATTTTGATTATCTATCGATAAAAGATCATATTTTACAAAATCAGATTTTTCATCTAACTTTAACAATAAATTCAATGCCAATCTTCTATTTACTTCTGTGTCTATTGAGCTAATTATTTCAGAATTTAGGATCTTTAATCTAGTTTTCTCTATCGCTTCACCTTCAAAAAAACTTGCCGTTTTGGAAAAAATAAGACATATTGATAGAATGCTAACAACTAGTAATGTGATACTTTGAAATAAATTGGATGGAATATGTATTACAAAACCTACATAAATCAAAGAAAAGAGATTGAAAAAAAGAAAAGGCATAATTAATGTCTTTTTATAAAATTCTATTCTAAATCTTGATTCAAGATTTTTAAATTCGGAGGCAACTCTCCCAAAGAATGCTTCATAAGAGAAAAATATAGCTACAAAAGATAACCCAACTATTGCACCGTATACCTGCCAAAGTGTAAAATAGTAATCAATATTCCATTCTGAGATTGTAGGAAATTGAGAATAAATCAAACCATCAACTGGAAAAAAGAAAAACATGATGAAAAAACCGATAATAGGAATAATACTCCAATTTGATGTGAAGAATCTTTGAATCTTAATTATCCTTTGTTTAATAAATTGCTCAAATCTCTGGATTTTGCGTAGTTTAAGCATCTTTCTTTTTTGTAAATTTACATAATAAGAAAGCGTCTTTGATCTCAAACTTACAATAGCAGCTCCATTAACTGTTATATTTAATGTCACTTAATATAATTGATGATATCTTTTTAATTGCTGACGTAACAAATTCAATTAATTCGTAATCTTTACTCTAGGATTCCAATTTTTTCTTTCATGTCTCAAGTATTTAGCGAATAGTAAAGTCTCTTCATTAATTAAGGTCTCAAGGGTTTGTTTTTTTCCCAAATAGATTCTAGGTACTTTTACTTTCTTCCCAAAATGCGAGTCTAGTTCTTTCATAAATTCCTTGGTCTTCACGTGCATGCATGCATACGAGAGGTGGGGATTTCTATGTCCTCAAGATTAGCATGTCAAGTTGATCTACAAGCAATTGGAAAATGAAAATACGCGCGCATGAATGGTAAAAGGTGAAATCCTATCAAATTGAAATGCTCACAGAAATTAGTCTCTTGTGGCTTCCAATAGCTTCTGTAATATAAACTTATCATATTCTTCATCAATTCTTCTCTTGAATTGTTCAATTTCTTTCTTTAATTTCCGCTTTTCGTAAAAGTAGTTATGTCTCTCCAAGCCTTTTTTGGTCATTTTATATTCATATGCTCTCCCCAACTTTTTCCCTTCAACAAGCCCTTCTCTTCTCAGTCTTAATAACATAACACCCAAAGTTTTAGGTTTCACGCCCCACAATACTGGGTTTTCAAGAAGCGCCTTTACTGTCACATATTCTGTTATCGCACCTCGAGTTATCAATGCGCTCAATAGTTCCTCTTTTGTTATCATAATTTCCCAGTTCCCCCCAGTCTACATCTAGCCGTAGAATAAATAAAACTTTTTTGGGAAATGGGAAAACTAAGGATAGGAAAGTCTGTGGTGGAATTATACTAATCTGTTTCTTTGTTTTCTGTTTGTGTTTGTTTTATCTCTTCTGCGACTTTTTGTCCCAGTTTTCTCATCTGTCTTCTTATTAAAGGCTGGATTATTTTTAACAGGTCGGATACTCTTGTTCTTTCTTTTTCTAGCTCTGTTTCCAATTCTCGTATACCTTGTTGATATACCTGTTTAAGCTTCTCAATCACCTTCAATGTCTCATGATCTAATTTTCGCATTTCTATTATCTGCTCTTCAAAATCTTGATTTTTTTCGGTTATGGTTTCAGCGATTGTCTTGTAAGCGTTAACGTCTTCTTGTAGTTTCGTTACTGCTGTTCTTAACTCTTCAACGATCTCATGGGTTTCTGGTTGCACTGTTTGCTTTATCGTTAAGAATTTCTTTAGTTGAATAAACTTTTCCCCGAGTCGTATAGTTGTAAGGTATGTGTCATCGCTTTTCGGTATGGCTTTTCCACACAGTTTCTTGCCTGCTGTTAACCCAATTCCCGAATCTATTGCAGTGCTCAAAAACATTTTACGGAAGCAATGAAACGTTAAGCTTTTTCCATTCAATCTAATCTGAGTTTTGTCAACGAGTTTTTTGAGCAAGCGGTTAAGCCACTCGTCACTAATATGCCTCTTACCGTTTGAAGGAAATAAGTAAAGGTTATCTTTCTTCAATGTAGGTTAATATAGCCTTAAAAGTTCAACTGTTTCGTTACTCAAGAAACCATGAGCCACAACCTCTTCTTTCCCAGTCATGACATCAAACATTATTGGCGGTTCTTGATCTAAAGGAGGCAATTCTCCTTTCTTGATCTTAATGAAATCCGAGATTCTGAGACCTAAATCGGTTGCCAAGCTCAAGATTACTCTTTCTCTGAGATCTGCAACCTCAAACATTTTACGGACATGTTCTATGCGCAACGGAAAACTTCTACTTGTCTTAACGGTCTTGCTGACTTTACTACCTGCCCTAATCCTAATCGGCATTTGGTAAAATCTGAAAAGCTGTCTTATTCCCAATGTCATATTTCGTGCAGTATTGGTTTTGTATCCATGCTCCAAAAGATGACTGTGAAATCTCTCGATTTCCTTTTCAAATCTTGCCGCTCTATTACGATATTCAATTAGATCTTCTCCCTCTCTTTGAGTTAAATCACCTTTTCTCATTTCAAGAACTTCTCTAGGAGATTTGCCAAACCATTCGCAAAACTTCTTAATCCCAATTCGATACGATTTCTTGGTGTTAGGATTCGCAACTGAGTCTAAGTATTCTTTTACGCTCAACTCCATTCGACCACACTCCATTATTGGCTTTTAGCATATCAAGATGTCGGTTTTGCCAACTATGAGTATGGTCTTCTCCCGAAGTCACGTGTTAACATAGTTAAGGTGACAGGAGCATAGCATATGGCACAACTGGAACACCAATATACAAAACCGCATTACTGCTCGAACTCCAAGCTAGGTTAT
>JAEOTE010000032.1 GCA_016839945.1 Candidatus Heimdallarchaeota archaeon
CCTCATCTGCCATGCTATATCCCCTTGCTTGGTATGTAATACGGATGTAGTACCTTTATAAAAGCAATCTCAGTATTTTATCCGCGATTGCGGTTATAAATCTAAGTAATCTATCCGCGATACAAAAATTCGGTGAATGCTTTTATTAATAGATATTTTTCTCATATTATTTAGATATATATCTAATTAATTAATTTGCGCTAGTAGAAAATTTAATATGTTTATATCCTCTTTATGTTTTTCTGAGTGTGTTGTGGGGAATCGCAAAATGGAAAGCTCACCAGAAATCTATCATATGGCAAATCAATTGCAAAGAATCAATTATCTTGGTAATGTACAAACTCTACAAATAGAATTTGATATACTCTCTGAAGACAATAAAATGGAACTTCTACAGGCATTTAATGATTCGACTGGTATTGGTCAGTTTAAATCAGATATGGTGATTTTGGAACAAATTACAGGTAGAGATATGCTAGAAATAATAAACACTCTTCACAATATTAACAGTATTTGTGGAGATCTCTCTACAATAGAAGGTATTACAGCCTTAGTTGAAGTAAATTACAAAGAGGAAATATACTTCATAGTTGTTTCTTATAATCCGCAAACCAGTGGTCTTGAATTAATATCGACCTCTGAAAGCAAATTATATTTTGAGCTTCTAAATTTTGTAAGAACAAAATGGGCTTTATCAAAAACAATTATTAAGTAAGCTTATTTCTTCTGAATTGAAAGAATTTTTTCATCTAATAGTTTTTTTATAAGTTTTAGATTTTGTTGGATTTCTGTTGAATTGATAGTTAAATTCTTACTAAGAATTTTATCACTGATATCATATAAAAGATAGGAAGCGATGTGAAAATCAATAGTTAAACCTTCAGGATATAAATCAAAAAGGTCATATTGAGCACCCATCTGTTGCAAAGAATCATTATAACTTTCTATAAAAACTGAGAAATTATACCTTGTTTTATCTACTGCTAAATTGTTCTGGAATTCTTTGATAAAAGGTTTTGCAAAAAATATCCCCATATCTTCTGTTCTGTCTCTACCAGGAGTGATAAACTCTGGATCTAAAATGTATATTTTGACATCATCCTTTTTTATTTTCTGATTAGCTTCATCAGTTGCAAATAGTAAGT
This sequence comes from Candidatus Heimdallarchaeota archaeon, assembly GCA_016839945.1. GTDB lineage: Archaea > Asgardarchaeota > Heimdallarchaeia > Heimdallarchaeales > Heimdallarchaeaceae > UBA460. The sequence continues at coordinate 1,146 of JAEOTE010000032.1, forward strand.
TTCCCTGATGAAAATCACCATGGATTCTTGTTGAACCTCTAGATACCTCTAAACTAATGAATGATGGAAGCATCAATTCTAAAATCTCTTGTTCTAAAGTTTCGTTTTCAAGAGTTGATAATAAATAAAGAATAAGTTTCTTATAAGGGTCAGCTGAGAAATTTCCCGTTTCTATTCCATGAATAGTAGCTAAAGTTTTACCAGCTAATTGGTGTTTAATGGTATCATTCATTGTAGATTTTCTAAAACTACTCCCTATTATTCCCTCATATATTATGCAACGATTTTTAGGACTTTTGTAAATAATTTCAGGCATATAGATTTCAGGATGATTTCCTGGAACTTCTGAAAGTATTGAATAATTTTTTATTTCTTTTTCATAACGAGTTTCATCTGAAGCAAATTTCACTACCAAAAACACATTATGTTTTCCTATATCTGAATTAAGATTATATGTGACAAAATGAACCTTTGATTTAGACGTTCCTTTTTCTTCAGAAATTACATTCTCTATAGAAATAAATGATGGTTTTTCCCCTCTTTCCTCCCAAATTTGAGTTTTAAAATAAGGTTGTAGACTATCTCCTATTGTAGTCAATATTGTTTTTAATCTCTGCTTCTTTCTTACGGCTTCAGATGATGGAGATAAATCTTCGTCACTCAAATGCTTCAGATAATATTAATATTTGAATTTAATAAATTCTGCTGTGGTTTCTATCAAAATAAACTATATTAGTAAATTAAGAGGATTGACCATTCCTATAATTTTATCCCCATCTACTACAATCAAATGATTTATTTTTTGTTCTTTCATCTTTATAAGAGCTGAAGAAATGTTTTCGTGTGCTTTTATTTTCACAATGAGGGTTTGCATGATTTCTTTTACTTTTATTTTTTTTAGTTCTTTACCTTGAGCTAGAACCTTAATAATATCTTTTGATGTTAGTATCCCCACAGCATCACCATTATTAGTAACTAATAAAGATCCAACATCGAAATCAGACATAGTTAGAATAGCTTCTTGCAGATTTTTTGATGATTTAATATACAAAATTCCTTTAGTCATTACACTAGAAACTGGATCATCCATTTCATATGTTCTTAATGTCATCTGAGTTTGTTTAAAATATGTAATGTTAAAGATTTTGTATACATGCAAATAAAAAGATAACTAACGGAAAAAATAATTAACCATTAAGAAATTATATCTCAATGGACGAATCTGTCAAAATCATTCATTTTAGTGATACACACTTCACAAAAAGACCACAATTCATTAAAGGAAGTTATTCTAAATCTGTTAGAACCATAAATTCTATTCCTCACGATTTTGCAGTTTTTTCAGGAGATTTAACTCAAGATGGTTTGAGTGAAGAATATAGACTTGCTAATGAGTTAAGAAAGGACATAATCTCTCCAAAAATATATTGGATTATAGGAAATCACGATAGTAGAAGTGGAGGATTTGAAGTTTGGGAAAAGATGGTTGGTCCTAGAGAATTTCACGATTTTGATGAGGATAACAACATTCTATTTATTGGCTTAGATTCATGTATTCCAGACAGAGACGAAGGAAGATTTGGTAGAGAAGCACTAGATTATACAAGGAAGATTCTAACAAAGTATGGAGAAGCTAAAATAAAGTTAGTTGGTTTTCACCATCATTTATTACCCATTCCAAAAACTGGGCGAGAAAGGTCAAATGCTGTTGATGCAGGAGATATGTTATCTATACTCTTAGATCATAATGTTGATGCTGTTTTTACAGGACATAAGCACCATCCTAATGTTTACAAAGTTGAAGATACCATAATTATATCTGCAGGAAGCGTGTCAAGCTACAAGACTCGAAGTGGAGAACCTCGCTCTTTAAACTATGTAGAGATAATTCCGGAAAAAGAAATTAGTGTTAACATTATGGAAACAAGTGGAGAATCTATTGAATCAAAAACCAAAACAATTACTCGACGTTTTAGAATGGTGGATTCATCTGGGGGGGTGTGGATTAGGATAGCTCAAATTGCAGGCACAGATTTAGGGTTGCTTGATAATACTCAAAACCATTTGTTTACTAAAGGAATGGAGTTAGTAACAGCAACAAATCCTGATTTGATAATTCACTGCGGGAATTTAACAACAAAAGGTAAATCTTCAGATTATGAAGGAGCTATAGATTCCTTTAGTTCATTGAAAGATAAACTAATCTTTTGTCCAGGACCAAATGATCTCAAAGGATATGGAGATACATTAGTCAACAAATATTTCGATACTGAAAAAATAATAGAAAAAGATAACTCATGTTTTTACATTCTTAATACATCAGAACCTGATACAGAGATTGGAGTAGTTGGGAGAACAACACAAAATAGATTAGAAAGGTATGTTCATAACACAAGACAAGAAACCACAGATAAATTTCATACAATAGTTATGCATCATCATCTAATTCCTATACCAGGAACAAGGGAAATATCTGCTCTGGAAGATGCTGGTGATGTTCTTCGATTACTTACAGATACTGGAATTAATCTGGTTCTGTCTGGTCACCTAGGAAGAGCTTTTTGCACTAGAGTGGAAAAAACAGCGTTTGTTAACTGCAATACTCTTTCCTCACAAAAAACATCTTCAATAGAAAACAGTTTTAATTTAATTGATATTTCTACAGAAAG
>JAEOTE010000033.1 GCA_016839945.1 Candidatus Heimdallarchaeota archaeon
CCAGATGATGGTTTTGTCAATCTACACTCTTTAATTTTGATTGTTAGTTTGATGTTTATAGTACAAATATCAGATGAAGCAGGAGTTTTTCAATTTCTAGGTGTTCTAGCTATAAAACTATCAAGAGGAAAACCACTATTTCTTATGTCAATACTTTGCATAATTTCTGTTATTTTTTCTTCTTTAATTAACAACATACTTACTGTAATGATACTGATTCCTTTAACAATAACTATTTCGCGAATTCTAAATATTGATCCTACACCATATATTCTGACAGAAGCCATTATGGTAAATGTTGGAGGAACATTCTTCTCTATTTCATCAATCCCAAACATATTAATTGTTACAGAAACTAATATAGGTTTTAATGAATTTTTTATAAATGTTGGCTTATTTTCATTGGTTACTGCAGGCATTACTATTGGTTTCTTCATATTTCTTTACTCTCGAGAATTAAGGGAACCAGGAAAACGATGGATTTCAACATTAGAGGAATTCAATGTGTGGAACTTTGTTCAAAGTAGGAGATTATTATATGCCTCAATAAGTTCTTTAGTAATTTTAATGCTAGCATTTATTGTGATCCCTTCTAACATTATTCCTCCTAGCATAATTGCTCTTTCAATAGCTATGATTTTGACAATTTTCAGTTCTTTTAGTGGTTTAAAACCAAAAGAAATAATGCAAAAATTTGATATAGAGCTTCTGCTCTATCTGTTAGGTATCTTTGTAATAGCTGGTGCTTTAGAGGTAGTAGGGATTATTGAAATTATAGGTAACATTCTCAAAAATATTGGAGCTAATAATCCTATATTTCAATTAATTCTTATTGTCTGGGTTTCTGCATTTCTTAGTTCTTTGATTGATAATATTCCAATTACTAAAGTGCTAATTCCTATCGTGGGAATTATGTCAACAGATAACAGCTATTTCTATGCTTTATCAATTGGAGCAAATTGGGGTGATAATTTGACTCCTTTGGGAGATAATATCTTGGTTTTGAATATTGCTGAACAAAATAAAAGACCGATAAAAATCAAAACATTTTGGAAAATAGGTTTTACAACAACCATAATTCAATTAATTTTTGGAACACTTTACTTTACACTATTTTCCACAGACACCTATTTGATTGGTTTAATCATTCTATCAGCTATTTTGCTGATACTTGGAATAGTTTTTATATTTTCAAAGTATGGTACTGAACAGATAAAATCATATTTGAATAAATCAATAAATAAGTTTAGATCTTTAATTATATAACAATGTGAGTAAAAATGGTATTAAAAACAATAGAAAGAATTAAACGAGCACTTCCAGAGGTTGAACATATAGTTATGTTCTATAACGATGGAACAGTTTATCAAACAACTTTCGAACAATTTGAGGAATCAGTGAATATCCCAAAAGTTGGAGATAATCTTTCAGAAATTCTTTCAGACTTCAGAGAATTGTATGATTTATCTAATTATAAATTTCAAAAGTATAATCAAATTCTTTTTGATACAGATGATATTGATATTCTTATACTTAAGATAGGGGAAAATACCAATTTAGCATTATTCTTCAGAAAAACAAAAGAAGAAGGAGAATTACACATAGATTCTATACAAAGATACATAGCTAAGATTGGAAGATTAATTGATATTGGTAGAATTGATTTAATAGAAAAAGAAATCAAAAGTAAAGAAAAGACACTAAAAGAATTATATGTGCAGATACAAGAAAAATTGGAAAAACAGAAAGAGCTCAACGTACTTTTAGGCGCTTCCTTTGATGAATTCAGGAGTTTAGAAAAAATTGAAAATGAAATTGAAGAGATAACATCCAACATAGATAAGACAGAACTAGAGTTCAAGCAAAAGGAAGATGAAATCTCAAAACTTGAAGAAAAAACTTCTTCAGAAGAAGAGAGAAAGAATCTTGTTAATAAAGAACTTAGATTAAAAAGAGAGAATGAAAAAGAATTTGCGAAAAGGCTTAAAGAGAAATATGGAAAGAAAGAAGAATTAGAAAGTGTTGTTGAAGAAGAGAAAGAAGAAGAGAAACTTACTGAAATAGCAAATGAAATAGAAGAATTAGAAAGAGATATAGAAATTGCTAAACAAAAAGTTATCGAAAAGGAAGAAGAACGTGAGAATTTAAAGAAAAAACTAGAAGAGGATAGAAATAGGGTCATTTCAGCAAATGAGGAGAAAGAGAGGAAGAAAAAAACTATTCAAGAATTATACAAAGAATTAGAAGAGAAACTAGAAAAACAGAAGAATCTAAAGGATGAAGTTCACATAAGAGAACATGTAGACAAAATAGCTGAAGTAGAAAAAGAAATTCATGATTTGAAAGAGCAAATTAAACAATTTGAGCAGAAGGTCGATGAAAATAAACAAGAAATAAAAGAGATAGAATCAAAAATTGAAGATATAGAGAAACAGATTAGCAAATATGAGAAAAATAGAAGAGACATAGAAAGTGACTTTGAAGATTTAAGATGTACAGACGATGAGAATCAAGAAAAACTGGATGAATTGCAGATTGAATTAAAACAAGAGACAGATGAGAAAAAGAGAAAAAAAATAGAAAAAGAAATTGAAAAATTAGAAAGTGAAATTAACCAATGTAAAGATATTATGGATAAATATCTTGACGAGATCGAGAAGAGTAAAGAAACATTATTAGATTTGAATAATAAGATGGAAAGCGAGAAAAACAGATTAGAAAGAGCTCAGAAAGAGCTTGATTTAAAGAATAAACAATTAGAAACAATGCATAAAGAATTAGAGGTTGAGGTAGAAATTCTAAAAACATTGACTTCTTATATTGAAAAAGATGATGATTTTAAGAAAGCAGCTAAAATTTCAAGAGAAACTGAAGAATTAGATTCTGAGATTAAGAAAGTAAAAGCTGAAATTAACAAGAAAACTAAGGAATTGGATGAGTTAAAGGAAAAAATAGATGAAACATAACTATTGAACATAAGAATAAAAAAGCATTTATTCTTTTATTAATAAAAGGAAAAATACAATTAAAACTAAAGAGAAATTTTTTTTATTTTTTTTCATAAATACACATTCCTTAAAATGATATTTGTAATCATTTAAGATTCAAATTACTTGGGATTCTCCGGATTCATAATAAGATTTTCGTATCAGATTGTAATCATTTTTTAGGGAAATTATTATATTTAAGATAATTATTTAAAGCTAAAATAGAGAATTGAGTGTTATCTAATGAGACCAATTATCACCATACTTGAAGAAGATTTGAAAGAAAAAGTTGTTGCAGAAGCTATAGAAATACTAGAGGAGATAGGTTTTTTTGTTGAAAATCAAGAAGCTGTTGAAATTCTACAAAAAGAGGGGATCAGTGTAGATATTGAAAAAAGAAGAGCTAAACTACCAGCTGATCTTATTAAAAAGTCACTCAAAACAGCTCCTTCTTCAATTTCCTTGTATAATAGAGAAGGAGTGCAGGTTGCTCAACTAGAGGGAAATAACGTTTGTTTTGATCCTGGCTCAGCTGCTCTGAATGTATTGGATCCGGATACAAATGAAATACGAACTGCAGTTACAAAGGATTTTATCGATTTTACAAAAGTTGTTGAGCAGTTAGAATACATACATGCTCAAAGTACGGCTATTATTTGTTCTGACGTTCCTGAAGAGGTTGGTGACAGATATCGTCTTTATCTAGCTCTTATCTATTCTAAGAAACCCATAGTTACTGGTACTTTTGCAAAAGAATCTTTTGATGTTATGAAAGATATGCTTGTTGCAATTAGAGGTAGTGAAGATGAATTAAGAAAGAAACCACTGGCTATTTTCGATGCATGTCCTTCTCCTCCTTTGAAGTGGAGTGATCTTACTTGTCAGAGTATTATTGATTGTGCAAAATATGGGATACCTTCAGAGTTTGTTTCAATGCCTATGACTGGGGCAAATGCTCCTGTTACAATTCTTGGAGCAATTGTTCAACATGCAGCTGAAACATTAGCAGGCTTAGTTATTACACAACTCGTTTCACCAAGTGCACCAGTAATCTGGGGAGGTTCTCCCGCAGCTTTTGATATGAGAAAAGGAACAACTCCAATGGGTTCTATTGGAACAATGATGATTGACATTGGTTATGCTGAAATTGGGAAATATCTGAACCTACCAACACATGCATATTTGGGTATGTCAGACACTAAAATCCTTGATACTCAGACTGGATTTGAATCTGGTATGGGGGCATTACTTGCAGGTGTTAAAGGGATAAATATGATTTCTGGAGCAGGTATGATCGATTTCGAAACTACACAAAGTATCCAGAAGGTAGTGATAGATAACGAGATCTGTGGAATGATTTACAAATTCTTAGAAGGGATTAACCAAAGAGATGATCCTATTGCAAAAAATCTCTTAATTGATTTGGAAGAAAAGACACATTTGTTATCACATGATCATACACTGAAATGGTTTAGAGAAGAACATTATATTCCAAGTATGGTTGTAGACAGAGCTACTACAGAGGAATGGATTAACAAAGGTAGGAAATCAATTGGAGATAGAGCAAAAGAAAGAGCTCAAAAACTATTAGAAAAATATCCTGGAGTAACACTTGACAAAGATATTATCGATAATCTGTCAGATATAATGAAATACGGAAACATAGATTTCAAGACAAAATTGGATCTTTAAGATTTCTATAACAATTGGTAATGCAAAGGGTAAGAATTTTATATAATATGACCATAAGAGTATTCTTGTGGAAATTATGAATTATAAAAATAACAAAAACAGACTATTATCATTTTTACACCTATTCTTGATAATTACAGCTCTATTGATTTTCAGTTTTCAGTCCACTGCTAAACTAGACTCAGGAGCGGTGTATAATCTTCCTAACTATACTACAAGTGTTCCCTTGTATATAGATAATGATAGCGATCTTGCTGGAAACAGTTCAAGTGGTGCTGGTACTCCAAGCGATCCTTATGTAATTGAAGATCTAAGTATAATAACTGCCGAGGATCATGGAATTTACATCAGTGGCACTACAAAGAATTTCATCATAAAAGATTGTTACATAGACGCTAACCTCTTTGGTATTTACATTTATCAGGTAGCACAAAATACTGTTGAGATAGACAACAATATTCTCAACAGCAATTCTGGAGGACTTGCTCTTTTTGAAAATAACTATGCTAACATCACAAACAATCTCTGCGAAAACAATACAGTTGTTGGAATTTATATTAATGAAGCTCACTATACTACTGTTAAAAACAATACTTGCAGAAATAATCCTGGAGTAGGAATTTTTGGTGCTTACTGTGATCATAGCAATTTTATTGATAACATCAACTATAACAATGATCAGTATGGACTAAATCTCGATCATTCTGATGATTGTAATGTAACAGAAAATACTTTCTATGATAATGGCTATTCAGGTATGTACTTACAATTTACAGTTTCATGTTCTATTTGGGACAATGAGTGTTACAATAATGGTTACCATGGAATTTATGCAGATTCAGATGGAGGAACATCTATTACACTGAATAATATTCATGACAATACATTCAATGGTATTTTTGTTCGATCCTCAGATAGTACTACAATTTCAAGCAACACAGTTAATGTAAATGGTGGAACTGGAATCTATCTTGATAGAGCTACTAATGCCATAGTTCAGAACAATATTGTTACAAACGATGGTTTTCGTTTTTCAATGTCAGGTCTTGCTGATTATAGTGCATTGACTATTTCAAATAACATTGTTAATGGAAAACTACTAGGATTTAATTATGGTTTGACTGGAACAACTATATCCAACAATTTCTTTGGTCAGTTGATTTTAGTTGATTGTGATGGGACTATAGTGAAGGATCTAACTATTCGAGACACTGATTATCCTCTATTTCTAATTGGATGTGATTCTGTTATTGTTGATAATTGTGATTTCAATTACAATATAGGGGGGAGTATAACAATTGAAGGAACAATGAATTGTACAATTATGAATACAAAATGCAGTCATAATCAAGCAAAAGCAGGAATTTTTGCTGGTGGAGTAATGGATACTGTGTTCAAAAATGTTACAGCAAGTCACAATGATTATGGGATGCAACTTGTTTCGAGTACAAACTTCACTATTCTTGATTGTACATTCAATATGAATAATTTTGCAGGTGCATTTCTTTCTGAAGGTGCATTTGGAAACATCATACATAATGGTTTTACCAATGGTGGCTCTGTAGGGCTTCACTTTATGAATTATGATGTTGTGAATATTACTCACAATCTTTTTGAAGGGAATACAGGTTATGCAATATTTCTAGACTCCTTATCCACTAATAGCTGGATACATCATAATGCCTTTATTTCCAACAATCTTGCAGGAACATCACAAGCAAGAGATGACACTGCAAATCTAAACATGTGGGATGATCCTTGGAGTATGGAAGGGAACTATTGGAATGACCATGTTAGCGGAAATTATACTCTTGATGGTACATGGAAAGTTAATGATACATATCCATTAGGTAGTATCCCTCCAGGTGTAAGTGAATTCAAGCAATACTCACTATATTTTGTACTTCTCCTTCCTGTCATTTTAATTTCTGCAGGTATCTACAGAAAGAGGAAGAAATAATCTCTTTCTATTTTTCTTTTTTCTCCCTGATTTTTTTTCATAGTATAATCGCAATTTACATAAATAGATGAAATTTCTACTTACTGGGAACTGCTAATGGATCAAGAGTATGTAACTAACAATATGCACCCTTTCTTTAAGACTATTCAAAGAAAGTATACCGGACCAGTTTTTGATGCTCACACACATCTTGGTTCAGTCAAAGAAGTCAGAACAATGGTAAAATACGAGAAAAGATTCAATGTTAAGAAGATCTTTGGCATAGTAAGAGATTATGAAAACAGAAAGAAACTAGAGAAAGCATTCCCAGATTTGTTTGTTTATGCCACTTTCTTATCAATCAGAGAAGCTTTACAAGGAGATACGAAAAGTTCTCTTGATTTCTTAGAAAAAGCATATGAACAAGGTTTTACTATAGGAAAACTTTGGTTCTCTCCAAGATGGGTGAACTACTTTAAATCGGAAAATTTCAAGATTAAATTCCGTCCTCAAGATGTTCATTTAAATGACCCCCAACTTGAACCACTTTTTTCAATGTTGGAGGACTTACGATTTACATTACTTATTCATGTAAGCGATCCTGATATTCTCTATGAGAAAAATTACCAACCCCCTAGTAAATATGGTGTAAAGAAGGATCATATTGATGCTTTTAAAAATATATTAGAAACATACCCAAAACTCAAAATCATTGGAGCTCATATGGCAAGTCAACCAGAAAATCTCAAACAATTGGATAAATGGTTGGATAAATATCCTAATCTTCATGTGGACACAGGTTCTGCAAAATGGATGGTGAGGGAATTTGCTTACAAAAAAGAAGAAGTAATTAAATTCTTTAAAAAACACAAAAATCGTATTTTATTTGGTACTGATTTTGTTGCAGGAAGAAAAGATAGGGAACCTATTCCTGGTTATTATGTTAACCGTTTTCTTAGTTTTCAAGCTTTATTTGAAACAGATGTAGAATCACTCCAGTTACCAATACCAGACCCTGAAAACGACAATAACACAAAAATAAATGGACTTGACTTATCATTAGATATTCTATCAAAAATATATTGGGAAAATAGTGAGAAACTATTTCTATCAAAATAAATACACCTAATACCTTTTTATATGTAAAATTAGAGATATTATATTGAGTGATTTTATGCCAGTTGGAGAATTTCGAGAAGATAAGTATGAGCTAACTGATTTAAGCTCTGCAAATATTGAGGGAATAGGGTTATACATAAATTTCATTGTACAGAAATTAGATGAGCTAATTGTGGCTTTCAATGACTTAGAGAGAAAAGTTATAGAGATGGAAAAGAGTATAAAATAGCTCATCATTATTTCTTAAGATGAAAACTTTTTTCCTTATTTTTCTTACACTAATTTCGCAGCTTGTTCTACATATTCTAATGACTGATGTCTAAAGTACATATCAAAGAGCTGCCAGTATTTGCCTTTCTTTTCCATTAATTCTGCATGAGTCCCCTCTTCTTGAATTTGAGCATCATCTATTACTATTATACGGTCAGCATTTTCAACAGTTGTTAATCTATGGGCAATGATAATCGCTGTTCTATCTTTTAAAAGAACCTTCAATGCTTCCTGAATTAATGATTCAGTATATGCATCTATAGCAGCTGTTGCTTCATCTAAAATTAATATTTTAGGATCAGATAACAATGCACGTGCAAATGCTACAAGTTGCTTTTGTCCTGCTGAAAGTTTGGTCCCTTTTTCACCAACCTCTGTATCCATCCCATTCGGTAGACTCTGGATGAACTCCCAAGCATAGACATTCTTTGCAGCTAACTCTATTTCTTCTCTAGTAGCATCTAGATTTCCGTATCTGATGTTCTCTTCTATTGAACCACTGAAGAGAATGTTATCTTGAAGAACAATACCTATTTGATCTCTATATTCTTGTATAACAAATTTTCTTATATCAGATTCATCAACAATAATAGAACCATCAACTACATCATAAAAACGGGCAAGTAAAGAGACTAAGGTACTCTTACCAGCTCCCGTTCTCCCAACTATTGCAACAGTTTGACCAGCTGGAATTGAAAGAGTAAATTCTTTGAATAGAGGTTCAGAAGGATTATAGTAGAAAGTCATATTTGAGAAATCTATTTTTCCAGAAAAATCTGTGACTGTGAGTGGATTTGAATCTTCAACTACAGATGGTTTACTATCCATCAAACTGAATATTCTTTCAACAGCTGCTAATCCTGCTTCGAATTGATTAAAGAATCTTGTAATTTCTAACAATGGCATGAAAAATCTATTTAACATTAAGATGAAGAAATATAGTGTTGCAACGCTTAAACCTCCAACTTGAAAAGTTATTTTTCCACCATAAAAGAGCACAAGAAAAGTTCCCACACCAAATAGTGTTTCTATTATTGGGAAGAATATACTCATACCCCATGCCCTTACATAAGCGGCTCGATAGTTTCTCATGTTGATTCCTTTGAATCTCTCAAAAGCTTCTTTCTCTTGATTGAAGCTTTTTGTTACTTCAATACCTGAAATTGATTCAGCAACATTAGCGTTTAATATTGCTATAGTCTTTCTCCAATTTTTAGAAGTTCTCCTAGAGAATAATCGAATTCCAATTCCTAGACCAAAAAGAATGGGGACTACAGCTAGAGTTATTCCTGCTAGTCTGACATCAGTAATGAAAAGTATGATAATAACTATGAGCATAACAAAAATGTTAATCATAAAAGAAGTTGTAAGTTGAACCATCTGAGATATAGTGTCAGAATCACTAGTTACTCGACTGACTAACTTTCCACTTTTATTCTCATCATAAAACTTCATATCGTTTCGTAATAATGTTTCGAAACTATCCTTTCTAACTCTTCTTAACATTTCTCCTGTAAGAATTGCACTGTTATAGAGAGCTCGATACTGAGCAAACCAGAACATTCCATATAGAACGATAACAGCTGCTGCTTCAACATAGAATACAGCGTTAAAAACTCCATTTTGTACTCCTGTAATAACGAATTTAATGAAGAAGGGAATTCCAATGTTAGCACCTGTTTGAATTATCATCCATGAAAGAACCTTGAAGAAAGTCTTCATATCATGTTTAGCTATGTAACCAAATAATCTTTTGAAGAGATATATATCACCATATTTTCGGTCATATTTTTCATCTGGAAGCTCTTGTATGAAACCCATTTTTATTACTCTCCTGGATGTAATTCTGATAATAGCTGATCTGGCATCATTTTCTTTATTTCAGAAAATCTTGCAAAAACTCTCCAATAATCCACAGATTCTTTTAAGAGTTCATCGTGAGAACCTATCGCTTTTACTTCTCCTTGCTTCAAAACTACAATAATATCTGAATGTCTGATTGTAGACAATCGGTGAGTTATAATGAAACTTGTTCTATCTTTTAAAACTCTATTAATTGCAGTATTTATTTTATCTTCAGTTTCTGAATCAACAGCTGAACTAGCATCATCAAAAACTAAGATTTTTGGATTTGCAAGTAACATTCTAGCAATTGCAATTCTTTGTTTTTGTCCTCCACTTAAAGTTGTTCCCCTCTCTCCTACAATTGTCTCATAACCTTTATCGAATTTATCAATAAATTCATCTGCTTGCGCCATCTTTGCAGCTTCTATAATTTCTTCCTCTGTGGCTTCAGGTTTACCATACGAGATGTTTTCTTTAATTGTTGCAGAAAAAAGAACAATGTCTTGTTCAATAACACCAATGTTGCGTCGAATAGTATCTAGTGAAAGTTTCCTTACATCAGTACCATCAATATGAATTGATCCATCTGTTACATCATATAGTCTTGTTAAGAGTTTCATTAAAGTTGTTTTTCCACAACCTGCTGGACCAACTAATGCTACTCTACTTCCTGCTGGAATCGAGAAATTCACATCTTTCAGTACATTCGTTTTACCATCATAGGAGAATACTGTATGATTGAATTCTACATCACCCTTTATACTATCAAGTAGTATTGGTTCTTTAGGTGCTGGAATTATAGTTTGTTTTGTTAATATACTTACGATTCGGTTAGCTCCTGCAAAACCCATTTGTGTAAGAACTAACATCCACGACATTACCCAGACAGGGAAAAAGAGGTTACCAGCTAGTAATGAATATGTGATTAAGTCTCCTATACCAAATCCTGATACTGCTATTCCACCAATAGCTAGAGATTGTGTGTTCCATAGAACATAGGTTACAGGATTCCCTATACCCCAATCAATAAGCAAGCTTCCCCAAACGATTGATGCACCAACGCCTAATCCTACAAACAACACGGGATAATATTTAGATCTTAATTTACCTCTTGTAATTATCTCATCGGAGAGTTTAACATTTTTATCTCTAAATGAAACTCTTTCAAAAGGTTCTCGAGCAAAAGTTTTGATTACACTGATTCCTAGAAGTTTTTCTTGTAAATAAGCTGAAAGATTTGAGTAGGATGTTTGTATTTGCATTGATATAGGTCCAACTGATTTGTAGAATCTTCTTGAGAAAAAGAAGATAGGAATTGTAATGATTAATGGAATTAGCAGTAAAACAGGAAGACTATTCCAATAAGGTGAGATAGCTATCATAGTCCCAATAGCGAATAAGACGCCAAAAGTTGCTGCATACGCTAAATGAATTACAGGATTCACAAAGAAGTTTACCATTCGTGTATCAAATGTAGCACGTGCCATCACATCACCTGCTTTAACTTCATCATGAAATGTCATTGATTTTGATAGCATTGAAGCATAATACTCATCTCTAATATCGCGTTCTACTCTTTGAGAAGTTACTTCAATTATCAAACCTGAAGCAAAACTAGCTATTCCACTTACTATAGTCAAAATCAAAATGATAAATGCAAAATTTGTTATTTTCTCCCATGTTCCTGAAGGAGCTAATATTTCATTAATTAGGTTTCCTAATATAAGCGGAGTTATCGCACCTATTGCAGCACTGATTGTAGCAAAAATGAAGAACAAACCAATCAAGCCTTTATGAGCTAAAACATGACTGAATACCCACTTAAGATGACTTTTTTTACTAAATTTATCCATAATCTGATCATAAAATTCTCCTGTTTGAGGTATTGAGGGAGTAACTGAAGTCATCTTTATTCAAACCTTTATTCGATATCAATAGATAGTTATTGATTAAGTATAGATTGCTTTTACTAAATTTTGTTAAATTTTTTTCTAATGAAATATTAACTTTCCTTTTACATAGATATATTATTTCGATATTAAAATAAAAAGAAAAAAAATTAGTCGAGAACCAACCATATTTCTACAATGTTATTAATCATTTGTAGAGGATCTATAGATGGTCCTACTAGCATCAAAGGAGCATCACTGCTCTTGAGGAATGCTGAGTTTTTCATTGCTGCTAAAATGTAACTATCGTTTCTTGCAATATCCTCACTTCTTAGAGTTATTTCTTCCTCTGCAAAATTTTTCAAAATAACGTCATATCCCGATGCAGCTAGAGAATCATTAAAAGTTGTATAAAGACTTCCTTCTAGTTCTCCATCAAATAGAGATATTATTCTCCAGACAGCTACTCCTTCAAAAGTATTTATTCTATCTCCATCTTCAAACTGATAATTTAATCGAAGATCTGAATCATTTATATGCATTAATGCCTCGAAAGTTGGTTTATCTATACTATCATTATTAATCCCATAGAGATAAACTATCCAAGAACTTTCGGAAGTGAGTTTTATTTTAACAACATCTCTTACCCAAAAAGAACTATCAGAGTAATAATCTTCACCTTCAACTGGGATTGCAGCGATTCTTAAAACTCCTGCACCTGATGTATCTATCACACCATCAATTTCATAAGCTAGTATAATACGGAATTCCCCAATTCCCACATATTCTCCTGTTTCATTATCATAAGAGGAAAAATCACCATTTAACATTTCACTTGTAAAGGTTATTGTATAGTTGTCAGCAGCTATAACTTCAAGCTCTTCTCCAGAAGCTAAACCACCCACTTCATCTAGAAGAACATTCAATTCAACACCTTTGTAAAAACTAGGTCCTACAAGTGTTCCGGTTGATTTTCTGTAACCTGCATAACCAGTTATATTTGGAAAACTCATAATGTCAGATAATGTATAATTTTTGGTTGAAGTACCCCCTTCAAGAGTAAGAACAATTTCTTTATCATCTCCATTTTCTTTTTCAAAAAAAACACCAAAATAAACTCCTAAACCTATACTGGAAATTGCTATAATTGAAATTAATCCATAGAGAATAAATCTGTTGCTTAAATTCATGCTTGGAAATCATTTATTGTAATTATAAATTTTCTTAAATGTAGAGTTTAAAGTAAAAAATAATAAAACAATGTGCTTCCCTTTATGCCAAAGGGATATATACAAATAAATTAGATATCGTTTAAAAGCGGTTGCACAAATGGTTTCCAAGTACTTCAAAATTATCATTATATCCATATTATTACTTGGGGTACTAGTTCCTGTAATTTTCTTTAGTTTTTATAACCAAACTGAAAGAGAAAAAGAAATTGACTTGTGGTACACTTACGAAGGAGGGGATGTGATTGAAGAAGCTATTGAAGAGTATGAGCTATTAAATCCATCTGTAAAAATTAATTTTATAGAACAACCATCATCAGGATGGTTAGACAAATTTATCAGCGTTGCTCAGACTGGAAATGCACCTGATATATTCCTTGCTAAAGGTTCTTGGTTTGGAGAATTAGCTGACTTAGAATATATTCAACCTTTAACAAATTTCCTCTTACCAACAGAAGAAACGAAATTTCTTCCAGCAGCAATAAATGGTCTAAGTTATAGAAACGAGCTTTGGGGGTTACCACTTTGGTTTGATTCTATTCTTTTGTTTTACAATAAAGATTTATTCGATACCAATGGACAGTCCTATCCCCAAGAGAATTGGACAAATGTAGAGTTCTTAGAAGCAGCGCTTAATATTACAGATAGATCAAAACCAGTCGAAGATCAAATTTATGGTCTTGTTTGGGGTACTATTTCTCCTTATATGTGGCCAGCTTTTCAATATGGTTTTGACCATGGTCCTTTATACCAAGGAGGTTCCATAATTGTAAATGATTCAGCTTCTGTTTCTGCCATAGAATACATTTATGATCTCAAGTATATCCACAGATGCGTCAAATATGATGATAGTAGTAGTTCTGCAACACAGGCTTTTATCACAAACAAGGGTGCAATGTTAATTTATGGGGGATGGTATATTCCAGAACTAAACGAACTAGGAGTGAATTATGGGGTGCAGGTTCTCCCTAAGATTTCTTCAACAAATCAGAGAATTACACCAATGGTAGAAGTAAAAGGTTGGGGTATGTCAAAAGACAATCAACATTTGGACATTAGCTATGATATCATTAAATTCTTATCATCCAAAACAGTGCAAGAAAATCTACTAATTGAAGAATATAAAGTCCCAACTTTGAAAGAAATCACAAATTCACCTCTTGTGCAAAATGAACCATCAATACTTACTCAAATCAAACAAATAGAATTCAGCCAATACTACCCACTTGATCCAATATACAACATCTATTCAGATTTTATGAGAGCAGCTCTTATTTTCACTCTCTTGAATCATGAGGATATTCAAACAACTTTAGATGAAGCTCAATACAATATTGAAGCTAATCGAGATGATTGAAATGAATAAAAGAAGAAGAAGAAGAAGTATAGGAAAGAAATTACTTCTGTTTATTTTTTTAGGAGGATTCTTATTCTTCTCATTATTATTCAATACAGGAGAATTTACGGTTGCTCAAAATGAAGATGTTGTTTTAACTTATATAGGTGATAGATATATCGTAGTCAACTGGACAGTACCAACTTCTTCAATCTATGATGGATTTAGAATCGATTATTATGATTTCAATCTGAATAAGAGTTTTACATGGTCTATAGTATTATTAAATGAATCTGAAGAGACCACTTATGAATACTTTTCCCAAGTAAACTACTCAATTAGTGAGGAGCTGTATTTATCACAGAAACTTCAAACAATCAACTTTACTGTGTATTTAGTAGACATTACCTCAGAAACCATTCAAGCAAAGATTACAGGATTTCAGCCTGTTCAAATTTATTCAATTTCAATATATTTGGTAAATACATCATTAGTTTTAGATGATGGCAATTATAAAATACACACCATCTCAGAAGAGCTTTTTTGGGAATCAAATCAAATAGAAACTCTTCAAAGTTCAGAAGATCAATTGGAATATTCAAAATTAGCAACTTCTCTTTCAATTTTAGTAATAGCAATCATCTTCATCGCACTTTTCGTTTATTTTGCTAAGAAAGATGTTCCATTCAACAAAATTGCATATGTCTTTATTTTCCCAGCACTTCTTGCTTTAGTACTTCTAGAAGTCTATCCAATACTTTATGGTATTTTTCTTTCATTCACTTCCTATAACCTGCAAAGAGGAGAAAATCCCATTTTTAATGGGATAAAAAACTATGCACATATCACAGAAAATCCACAGCTTCCCATAGCTTTTACAACTACTTTAGTTTGGAGTACGCTGATAATTATTGCTAAAATTGTGATAGGATTCATTCTTGCTTATATTATTCAATTCAAAGTGAAAAGGAAGAAGCTTTGGTATTTGGTTTTGTACATTCCTTGGGCAATTCCTTCTTACATAAAGATTCTTTCTTGGAGAACTTTTGTACACGGTAATGGTGGAAGCTCTTTCTTCAATTTACTTTTTGGAACGAATGTTAACATGCTAACTCAGCCATATGTAACGTTGATAATAGCTTGTTTTGTGGAAGTTTGGGATTCTATACCTTTGATAACAACACTCTTCTTAGGAGGATTAAGTACAATTCCTAATGAATTAAACGATATAGCAGATATTGATCAAATTCGTGAGGGAACTAGAATAAGAAAAGTAGTTATTCCTTTAGTCAAACCAATAATTCTGCCAGCAATTATTCTTGAAATTATCAAAACTTTTGGGAGTTTTAATGTTGCATTTTTGTTAACAAAAGGATATCCTCTTTTATCATATGGTACGAGTGAAGTTGGAGTAATAGGTGCTACTGACCTGTTTAGTACATTCACTTTCTATATGTTTTATCAAAAAAGGGACATTGGTATAGCAGCTGCTTATTCAACCATAATGAGTATTCTGACTTTGTTCTTTGTATTGATTTGGATGAAAATGTCAAGAGGAACTCAAAGCACATTTCGACCTGAAGAAAAGAAAAGACTGCCAAAAAGTCGTATCACACTTATTATTCTCTTCGCCTTGCAAGCAACAGGATATCTTGCTGCTGGAATAACCGATTTTAGATATTTTGGAATTCATTGGAATCCTTACCTTAGTTTTGTTTTTTCAGCTGCTTATTTTTTGATGGCATTCCTATGTCTGAGATATCCAAATAACTTTCTTAAGATAATCAAATACACAATACTTCTTGATCTTATTTTATCACTTGTGCAATTCTTCTTTTATCAAATGTGGTATGCTTTCAATTGGAATATTTTTGTTATTGCAACAGAGTTATACATCCTTTCTAATATTCAAAGTTCAGACTTATCTATCATAAAACTGAGAATTCTCGAAGAAATAAAAAGCACATATACTCGATTATTTACAAAAATAAAAGATATTGCTTTTCGAATTGATGAGAACATCATTCTGTTAAATCCTCTTCATGGAATTATGTTAGTTCAAATTTTAGTTACATTCCTCTCAGCTTTTACGATACAAGTAAATATCTGGCTTCCTTGGCTTGTTTTCAGTATTTTTACTTGTATATTGATAGGTAGTCTATTTTCTGAAATAGTACTGAAAGTATCCATATTTCTACAACCTTTACTCTGGTTAGCTTTAATTTTTTCAAAATATTCATCAGGATGGATATTTATTCTTGGATTTATTTCGTTGTTGTATATTCTAGGTTCAATTAAATTGCATTTTAATGAGAGTTCTTTCAAATCAACTAAAGTTCAAAAGATTTTAGATATTATTTCAGAACCTCGCAATAATTCTGCATTCTTACTTTCCATACTGCTTGTTGCACTTATACCTCTTTGGAATATATTTTGGATAGCATTTTCCAAAGGAGATAGTACAGTTCCCACATCCTTCTTCCCAGTTAATCCAACTGTGGAAAATTTCACTCTTTTATTCACTCAAGAACAGATTCATTTCAATTTTCTTAATTCCCTACTTATCTCAATGGGATCAGCAGCTATTTGCGTAATATTAACAACTTTAGCAGCTTATGCATTTTCTAGATATTATTTTACAGGGAAGAGAGAGGTAATGGTAGGAGTTTTTACATTAAAGATGTTTACAGGAATTTTAACACTTATTCCTTTTTATCTAATAATGTATAATTTTGGATTAATTGATTCATATTTTGGAGTAATATTAGCGTATAGTACTCATACAATTCCTTTAGCTCTATGGTTAATTAAAGGATATATGGATTCTATTCCAAAGGAGTTGGATGAATCAGCATCACTAATGGGAAACTCAAAGTTGAGAGTTCTAAGAAAAATTATTCTCCCATTAGCTGGTCCTGCAATAGCAATTACATTTTTGTTAAATTTCTTAAGAGCTTGGAACGGTTTTTTGTTAGCATTTGTGCTTCTACAAACACCTAGCAAATATACTCTACCAATAAAGCTGTATACTTTTATAGGATCAATAGAAGCGAGTGCACCGCAATGGGGATTATTTGCAGCTGCTTCAATATTGGTAATAATTCCATTGCTCATAGTATTTGTGTTTCTTAGGAATTATATTCTAAGTGGATTTGATAGTTCAACAAGTTTCAGGGAGATATAAATGAAGGTAAAGATAGAAAATCTAACTAAAAAATATGGAGAAAAAAGTGCTTTAAAAGAAGTGAACCTAGATGTTCCAGATGGAAGTTTCATAGTGATTTTAGGTCCTTCAGGGAGTGGAAAAACCACATTACTGCGATTATTAGCTGGATTATTATATCCCTCAGAAGGTGAGATATTCTTCAATGATGTCAATATAACAGGGAAACCAGCTAACAAAAGAAATGTAGCTATGGTATTCCAGAATTATCCTTTATTCCCACACATGACTGTTCTTGAAAATCTTAAATTCCCATTAGAGAGTCAAAGAGAAGGTAAAATTTTCAAAAGAAGATTAAATAGTGATGAAGATATTCAAAAGAAGGTAGAGGAAACAATGAAACTGCTTCATATTGAAGAACATAGTGAAAAATACCCCTCTCAACTTTCTGGTGGGGAGCAACAACGAACAGCAATTGGTCGAGAACTAATCAGAGATCCTGTTCTCTTTTTATTTGATGAACCCTTATCTCATATTGATGCAAGGTTACGTCATGAAATGAGATCTTGGATTAGAAGATTGCATAGTATAATAAAGAAAACGATGATTTATGTAACACATGATCAGTCAGAAGCTAGTTCTCTGGGAGATTTAATAGTTCTA
Source organism: Candidatus Heimdallarchaeota archaeon (assembly GCA_016839945.1). Lineage (GTDB taxonomy): Archaea > Asgardarchaeota > Heimdallarchaeia > Heimdallarchaeales > Heimdallarchaeaceae > UBA460. The sequence goes on from JAEOTE010000033.1 coordinate 18,133, forward strand.
CTAAATGAAGGAGAGATTGTACAAATTGGATCTCCAGAAGAATTATACAACAATCCAGTCAGTAAATTTGTTGCACAATTCATTGGTAACTATCCGATGAATTTTCTTCCATTTACAGCCAAAAAAGGAAAAGTATTATTGAACGAAAAGGAAATTTCTGTTCCAAAGAATATCTCATCAATTATAAAAGAGAAAAAAATCGAAAATGGTGACTTTGGATTCAGAGCTGAATCTATAAGAGAATTTGATCCTAAGAAACCAAAAGAAAAAGATATGTTAAGTTTGGAGTGTACTGTTGAATATAGCGAAAAGATTTTGGATCAACAAATATTAAGTTTGAAGTTTGATGATAGAAAAATTTTCTACTTAACAAAGACTAAGAAGACGTTCAAAGAAAACGATCTAGTTACTATTTTAGTTCATTTCGAGAACATACATATCTTTAATGAAACAGGTGAAAAATTGTCTTTAAACGTCTAAACCTTGCATTCTTAATCCATTGAGATTATAACAACTTATTAATATATATTAGCTTATTATTACGTGAGAATACAAGTATTGATGCACAATAGTTTGTGCTTTCCTAACTTTGTGTTCTTCAATCCAGATTTGTTTGGTTGAAATCTGTGGGGTAATTCATCAATCTAAAGTGGAAATGATGTCAGAGAATGAAATTAAGGGGGTATTAGATGACCTTCTCTATGGTGTTACTATTGTAAAAGATAACAAACTAGTTTATGTTAACAATACTTTGAAAGATATTTTTGGTGCAACAGAAGAAGAAATTAGAGAAGGAACTATGTCTAAATTTATAGCTCCAGAAGAAAAGGAAAGAATGGAAAGAATTATACATGAAATAGAGACTTCTGCGAGTTCCCCTCAAGTATTAGAATATTGGATTTTAAAGAAAGATGGTACTAAAAGATTCTTAAGAGATAATTTCTTTGAATTAAAGGATAACAGCAAAATTGTTGGAAAAATTACCTTTACTCAAGATATAACTGATGAGATACAAGTTGAGTCTAAGATGCTTGCATCAGAGATGAAAAAATCAAGGTTTCTAGATTATCTAAATGAGCACATAATCTTTCATGATACAAATTTGAAAATGATTTGGGCAAATAAAGCAGCAAGTGATTCTGTAAACTTAACACCAGAGCAATTAGTTGGTAAAAGTTGTTATGAAGTCTGGCATGAGAGTGATACTCCTTGTACTGATTGTCCAGTTATTAAAGCAAAAGAAACTGGAGAAGCTCATGAAGCAGAATTAACAACTCCTGATAAAAGAGTATGGTATGTTAGAGGTTATCCAGTATATGGTGAGAATGATGAGCTAATTGGAATGGCAGAGTTAACTCAAGAAATAACCGAAAAAAAAGCAGCTGAAAAAAAACTGAAGGAAAGTGAAAAAAATTATCGTCAACTTTTCCATAATGCAAATGATATGATAGCTGTAATAGAATTATTTGGTGAGGGGAGTGAGGACATTATTGGAAATTTCATTGAAATTAATAATATTGCTTTAGAAGAAAGTGGTTATTCAAGAGAAGAAGCATTATCTATGCATCCAAAAGAAGTCATAGAGGATCTAACTGATGAATTGATAATCGATTATTATGATGAAGTTATGGAAAAACAATTCATAATTTTTGAGCGAAATCTACTCACAAAGAGTGGGAAAAAAATTCCTATTGAAGTAAAAGCAACCTTTGTTACCATAAAAGGAGAATTATCGGTTTTAGTTACTGCGAGAGATTTATCAGAGAGAAAAGAAGCAGCTGAAAAACTAAAAGAAAGCGAAGAAAAATATAAACAATTACTTGAAATTTCTCCTGATGCTATCGTTGCTTCTGACATAAATGGAGAAATAACCTTTGCAAATCAACAAGCTGCATTAATGTATGGAACACCAAATCTTGATGAACTAATAGGGAGAAACACGTTTGAATTTATTGCTCAAGATGATGTCATAAGAGCTCAAAGAGGTTTTCAGAATATATTGACTGATGGCTTTGTTAGAAACAAACAATTCAAAATAATAAGGGAGGATGGAAATCTACTATATGTGGAAACAAATGCAACAGTAACGTATGATTCTAAGGGAAAGCCTAGTGGATTTATTGCAGTAACAAGAGATATTTCAGAACATAAGAAAGCTGAAAAAACCATTTTAGAAAGTGAAGAAAAATTCAGACAAATTTTCAATAACGCAAATGATGCAATTTTCCTTACAAACTTATCTGAAGATTACACTAATGATTTTATTGAAATTAATGATGTAGCATGTAAAACATTAGGTTACACAAAAGAGGAGTTTCTTAAATTAAAGACGATTCATATAATAGCTCCAGAAGCAAGAGAAGTTCAACCAGAATTAATGAAAGCTCTGAAGATAAATGGTTATATTACATATGAAACAATTTATTTGACTAAAGAAGGAAAAACTTCTCCTGTTGAAGTAAATTCTCACATTTTTAAACTCAGAGAGGAGGAAGTTGTTCTTTCAATTGCAAGAGATATAACTGTAAGAAAGCAAATGGAAAAAGATTATCTAGAGAGTGAAGAAAGGTATAGAAAACTGATCGAAACTTCTCCTGACTCCATCATTCTTACAGATCTTAAAGGAAACATCACTTTAGCAAATCAAAAAGCAGCATCGATGTATGGTGTAGAAAATGCAGAAGATTTAATCGCTTTAAATATGATGGATTTCACTTCTCATGAGGATCGGAAAAGAGTTTTTGAGAGTTTAGGGAGAGTTTTTACTGACGCTAAGTTTGAAACATTAGAATATACTATGCTAACCAAAGATGGATCTCGTTATCCTGCTGAATTAAGTGCTTCTGTAGTTGTAGATAAAAATGGTAAACCAATTGCTTTAATGGTTGTTAGTAGAAATATTGCAGAAAGAAAGAAAGCAGAAAAAACAATAAGAGATAGTGAAGAAAAATTCAGACAAATCTTCAACAATGCAAACGATGCAATCTTTATTCATAAATTAACAAAAGAGGGTAAATTAGGGGAGTTCATTGAAGTTAATAACGTTGCAAGTGAATGGACAGGATACACAAGGGACGAATTATTAGAGTTAACACCTACAGATATTGATCGACCAGAATTAGTTAATCAAACTATAGATATAGGGAAAGAGCTTAAATCTTCAGGATTTGCCACATTTGAAGGAGTTATAGCTCATAAAGATGGAATGGTTAAAGCTGTTGAATTTAGCTCTCATTTATTCTTACTTTATGATGAAGTTGTTATTTTATCAGTAGCAAGAGACATAACTGACAGAAAGAAAGCTAGAGAGGAACTCATAGAAAGTGAAGAAAAATTCAGGCAAATTTTCCATAATGCGAATGATGGAATTTTTCTAACAAGAATAGTTAGGGAGGATAAAACTAGTCCTTTCATCGAGGTAAATGAAGTTACTTGTAATTGGTTAGGTTATTCTAAAGAAGAATTGCTTAAAATGAGATCAGTTGAAATTACTGCTCCAGAAGAGAAAGAATACAATGCAGAAATCATTAAAGAGATTTACAATAAGGGTCATGGTACATTTGAAACAGTACTTATATCAAAAGATCAAAGGAGAATTCCTATTGAACTTAGCTCACACCTCTTTACATTAAAAGATGAGAAAGTAGTCTTATCTATTGCAAGAGATATTACTGAAAGAAAGAAGGCAGAAAGCGCTATTCAGGAAAGCGAGGAGAGGTATAGAAAGCTAGTTGAGACTTCACCAGATGGTATTGTTGTTGCAGATATTTCGGGGGATATCATTATGACTAATCTTCAAGGAGCTAAATATTATGGTACTGATGATGTTAATGAGATAATTGGTCTTAATGCATTTGATTTAATCGATGCTGGTGATCATGCTCTGGCAGCTGCAAATCTAGAAAAAACACTGGAAGAAGGAAAAGTAGGTCCAGTGGAATACACTTTCTTAAGAAAGAATGGTGAAACATATCCTGCAGAATTAAGTGCATCAGTATTGGTTGATGAAGAAGAGAAACCTTTTGCATTCGTAGCAACTGTAAGAGATATAACGGAAAGGAAGAAAGTAGAAGCCCAGATATTAGAAAGTGAAGAAAAATATAGACAGCTTTTCCATAATGCACAAGATATTATTGCAGTTGTTGATGTTCCTCGAGATGGTTCGGTTGGTAATATTATAGATGTTAATGATGTTACATGCAGTAAAACCAATTATTTAAGAGATGAAATTATTGGTTTAGATATTAGAGAAATTGTGAAAGGTCTAACTGCAGAAGAAATTACTTCCTACTTTAAAGAGATGCTAGATGTAGATTTCATAACTTTCGAAAGAGATTTTGTTAAAAAGAATAAGGAAACTTTCCCAGTTGAAATTCAAGCAGCTCCTTTCACATTAAGAGATGAGGTATCGGTTTTGATTACTGCTAGAGACATCACAGAAAGAAAAAGAGACGAAGAATTAAAAAAGAGAGCTTATGCACAAATAGAACAGAATATAGATAATTTTGATATTTTAGTAGATAGAATAAGAAATCCACTAACAAGTATAATCGGATATTCTGAATTAGCTGATTCAATGCATTCCGAAATTATTATAGAAGAAGCAAGGAAAATAGAGGAAATTGCTCAACAGATGTCAGACAGTTGGGTTGATTCAGAAGAATTCAGAGAAATACTTAGGAAGCATATGTTGGATAATGCTGAAAAGGTTGAAGAATAAGAAATTCTTTATCCTTTTATTGCATATATTTTATATACTTCTCTTCTAAAATATCGAATATGCGTTTCGCGAAGAAATTCAAGAAGATGTTTCATATAACTATTTGGGAAACTCTCATTGCTTTAGCTGCAATTATCACTTATTTTGTACTCAAAGCAACCTTACATCATATTCCACTTGGATTCATCATTTTTGGTTTTGTAGTTGGGACTTGGCTAGCTTTCAGACCTTCAGAATGGGCTGTTTTAGGATTGGGTTCTGGATCGAAATACGTTGGGCTATCTGATTATGTAGCAGGAATTTTATCAAGTCTTGCATCAAATCTTCCTGAAGCTGTAATAGCAATCATTTTGATAGTAAAATTCGATAAAGTTCTCGTTGCAGTTATTACAGTCCTATCTGCTGCAGGTTTTAATGCAATAATTCTTGGAATTGCAATTCTTTTATCAACTTTGAAGAAAGGAGGTCATATTGCAGTACCCAAAGAATTAGAAAAGAGAGAAGCTCCAATCATTAGATGGGCTATAGTTGCGTTACTTATGACAGTTGTTTTTGGATTTGTTCAATATGCATACTATGGAAAAGATAACTTAGAGAGTGCTGTACTAACAAAACCAGTTGCAGCTCTTTTAGCTGCTAGTTACCTATTCTACCTAATTTACATTATAGCTGTTAAAGAAAATGATGATAGATTGCCAAAAACTCCAGAAGAAAATGAGATTCATAAAACAAATGAAATTGAAGAAGAAACAAGTAAAGAAGAAAAACATGATGATCATGAGAAATTACCAATATGGTTAACAATATTATTGTTAGTTCTTGGTTTTGTAGGAATTTATTTTGGAGGTGAAACTTTAACAGAAAGCGTGAATCACCTCATTGAAGACATTCCATTTTTCTTTACCTCTAAAGGTCAAATTACAGCTGCATTAATTCTTGGTGCCGCAGGAGCAGTACCAGAACATGGAATAGCAATAATATCAGCAGCAAAGGATGAGATAGAGGTTGGTATAGGTAATGCAATGGGAGGAATCCTTCAATCAGCATTGTTAATCTTTGGTATTTTAGGTATTATTGTTTCTGTTACAATACACCCATTTATTTTACTACAACTAACATCTATTGCTGTAACGCTTTGGTTTGTAAAACGGTGTATACATGACGGAAAGTTCGATACGTTTGAAGGGATAATGATTATTATTCTACAAATCTTCATATTCATAATTCTATATGAAGATATAGCGTTCTTCGGGTGATTTATTTTGCTTTCATTTTTTTCTTTTTTTCAATAAATGGACAATGAAACACAGGTTCACTTTTTTCTTTCTAGGTTTTTATAATGAATAATTTAGTAAAGTACATGGGAATTCAGGAAGTACTGTCTTCTGCAGTTAATGAAGAGGAAATTGTCTTAATTCACAAAAATGGTACAATAATTGCAATAAATGATTCGGTTTATCAAGTTAAAATCTACAGAGACCCTGAAAGAAAGATTTTCACTACTTCAATAGAAAATGCATATCGTTTTTTACAAGCAGATGAGAAAAAATTTAATGATTTTGAAGACTATTATTTTGAGAAATAGAAAAGAAGATTAATTAGCTTGTTTCATCAAACACCTTTTCTATCACTTCTAATGCCCATTCAAGTTCTTTCTTAGTTACAACTAACGGAGGAGCGAATCTTATAGAAAATTCATGTGTTTCCTTTGCTAATAAGCCTATAGGTTTATTTTTCATCATAGCTTCAGTATAAGGTCTAGCTTTTCCTTGGAGTTCAATAGCTACAAGTAATCCCTTTCCTCTTACTTCTTTAATTTTATCTGGATATTTTCTCTTGATTCTATTGAGTCCATCTATAAAGAATCTTCCTAGCTCATTTGATCTCTTAGAAAAATCTTCCTCTTTCAAGAGATCACAAACAGCTTCTAGAACAGCCATCCCAAGGCTGTTACCACCCCATGTTGAACCATGACTTCCAGGTGTTAAAACACCCATCACATCCCAATTAGCCAAAACTCCAGAAACAGGAAATACACCCCCACCTACTGCTTTAGCTACAAGTGTCATATCTGGTTTAGTATTCTCGTGGTTGCATGCTAACATTGCTCCTGTTCTACAAAAACCTGTTTGAATTTCATCTGCAATCATCAATATGTTGTTCTCTTTACATATTCCTTGAGCTTCCTTTAGATATCCTTTTGGAGGTAAGAGTACTCCTGCTTCTCCTTGAATTGGTTCAAATAGAAAAGCAACTGTATTTTTATTTATTGCTTTTTTCAAAGCATCAGTATCCCCATAAGGGATAACTTTGAAACCAGGAGTTTTTGGTCCAAATCCGTCATAAGAATCAGGATCTGTTGAAAATCCTACGATGGTTATTGTTCTCCCATGAAAATTATTTTCGCAAACAATAATTTCTGCTTTATTGCTATCCACTCCTTTTTTTTCGTATCCCCATTTTCTAGCTATCTTCAATGCTGACTCAACAGCTTCTGCTCCAGTATTCATTGGTAAGAATACTTCATAATTTGTCAATTCACATAATTTTTTTGCAGCAGATCCCATTGAATCATTGCAAAAAGCTCTAGAAGTAAGAATAACTTTGTTAGCTTGTTTCTTTAAAGCTTTTACTAACTTTGGATTTCTATGACCGAAATTCTGACTTGAGTATGCACTTAAGCAATCCATATATTTTTTACCATCTACATCCCACACCCAGATACCTTTAGCTTTCTTAATAACAACAGGTATGGGTTTGTAATTATGAGCAGTCCATTTCTTATCAAGTTCTAGATAAAACTGAGATAAATTTTTACTCTCCTTTGACATGAGAATCACCAATAGCTTCAATTTCTTCTTAATCTGTAAGCTTTTAAAATTTTAGATGAAAAAGAAAAATTATCTCTTTCTTAATCGTTTTAGAGAAATAAAGACTAAAGGTATTATTAACACCATTAAAACACCTGAAATAGGAAAACTAGCTTTATCTATCACTATTAGGAATGCTTGATCTTCGATATCAAAAAGAGCATCTAAAAGAAAAACTACAAACTCGCCTGCTAGTTGCGCGCCTTCTTCCCATTCAACACTTTCTAAATCAATTATGAAATGTTGTTTGATTGTCCCTAATGTTGTTACAAAACTTATAGTAGTAAGAAAAGATGAAATTCGTAGATATACATCTTGGAAATTTAGAGAGATGTCTTCAATATAAACCAGAAAATCACTCATATTTTTGAAAACAGATACATCATCAAAATAAATATCATCTCCTGAAACCCATTCTAATTGTTCATCAAAAATCATTGCTGATAGTGTAATTGTTCCTTCCAGACGTGTTATAGGTGTTATTGCTACTGATATGGAATCCACATCTTCTATCAATTGCTCTTCTACTGAAATGATAATTGGATTGAAATTAATTGGTACAGATAAATTTTCTCCTATTATAGAATCATAGCTTGCAATACTGTTACTTACTCCTTCAGTAATATTAATCATGAAATAATCTGAAGTAAGAACTTTAGCTATAATTGATCCATTTATGCCTAATGTGATGTTACCAGAGTTACTATCCAATTGGATTCCAAATTCAGCTACTTCTTTCTTGATTTTTCTACTTAGATATCCTGTTAAATTTAAAGGAGAATTAAACTCAGTATGAAGAGTTAATCGAGGATAGAATTCTATTCCAAGACTTTCATTTACATAATTGAAAAACATATTTGCTCTGAAATCTTGAGAAAAATCCACTATTTGTGAATTCACAAACCAATCGTCAACTAATTCAATACTACCTTTTTCAAAATTCGCTAATAGATTTGGAGTGTCTAGAGCCGGGAATAGTATTAAAATTACTATCAAACTTAAAGGAAATAATGTTCTATTCAGTTTCATAAGTGCATCTCTATGTAAAAGAAGCACAAAAACACTATTTAACCTTTTCATTTTTCGATTTTAGCAAAAATATTTAAGAATCCATTTGTATATTTAGACCTATGTCTGAAGATTCTAACGACACCAAAGTAAAAACTAAAAAAGAGAAAAAGAGGAGAGAAAAGAAAGAAAAACCACCCAAAGTTAAAAAAGAAGGTACTTTTGGACAAAAAATCGGAAGAGGATTTGTTGTTTTCTTTAAAGGCGTTGGTAAAGTTATCAAGGGTTTCTTCAAATACTGTCTATTTCCATTCTGGTATACAGGTGTCTTATTTGAAAAAACATTCAGATTTCTGAAAACACGAAGTGACGAACCACTTACAGAAGATGATAAGAATTACTTGTCTTTAATACCAACACTGTTTTTCATGTTTGGTCTTTGTATTCTAATTCTATATCTGTTATTTGCTACACCTGTTTTTGAAGAAACTAAAGAGTTGATTGAAAATGAAAGCTTTTGGCAATCTGTTGGACAATTCTTTGTGGACCTTTGGAATGGTTTTGTAAATCTTCTTGAAATTGTCTTTGTAGATTTCTTCTGGAATATGATTGTTATTCCTTTTGCTGACCTTCTAAGTTCTCATCACTGGGTTTCAGCGTTTGTATTATTGTTTGCTGTTATACTAGTTATTGGTCTTAGTATTTTAATTATCAATATCGCTAAGAAAGGCAAACTCTTCATTTTCCTAGGAAACTTTTTCGGTAAAATTGGCAGAGGAATCAAGAAAGGTCATGAAGCAATAAAGAGGTTTGTTCTAAAGTATCTCATAGGAGAGAGATATATTACTACAAGAACAAAAAACTTCTTCTGGACCAATGTACTTCTACAATTCTTATTAACTATAATATTCATTGTATTCTCCATTTATTTGGTAGTAGAACAATACCAAGCTGGAGTCTGGGATAGTATAGCAATAATGAATTTCGCAATTGTAGCTGCAGGAATGTTGTTCCTCCTAGTAGGTGTTTTTGCTACATGGTTCTTTAGTCTAGTTCATGGAGTATCCTCTTCACCTTCAAAGGATCTGAAAGCTGCAAAAGAGTAAGATATCTAAAGAAGGAAGAACAAAATCCTTCATCCAATTTTTTTTTTGTTTTAAAATGCGTAAGTAAAATTTAATATATAGCTTTTAATCAGTACTTCGTATTAGTGATTGTTATGAAAATAAGAATAGGAATAAATGGATTTGGAAGAATAGGACGAGGAATTTTTCACGCAGGATTTAACAATGAGAATCTTGAATTTGTGGGCATTAATGACATCACTGACGCTAAAACTCTAGCACATATGTTAAAGTATGATAGCGTGCATGGACGATTTTCACAGGATGTAGAGTACACAGAGAATTCTCTAATCATTAATGGAAAGGAGATACCAATTTCCAAGGAGAGAGATCCAGCAGATATACCATGGGATAAATGGGAAGTTGATTTAGTTTTTGAATGTGTAGGAATATTTAGAACTTATGAGTTAGCTTCAAAACATCTAAAGGGAGGAGTTAAAGGAGTCTTACTCTCTGCACCAGATAAAGGAAAAGTCACTCCAATTCCAACATTTGTTATGGGAGTTAACGAAGAATCTTATGAACCTGAACAACATAAAGTAATTTCTAATGCAAGCTGCACCACTAACTGTTATGCTCCAGTTACAAAAGTTATCGATGATAATTTTGGGATAGAATCAGGTTATATGACAACCGTTCATTCTTATACAACAGATCAAAAAATCCTTGACTTACCTCACAGTGATTTAAGACGTGCAAGAGCTGCAGCTTTGTCAATGATACCAACATCAACAGGAGCTGCTACTGCTGTAGGAAAAGTCCTTCCCCATTTGGAAGGAAAACTACAAGCAATTTCAATAAGAGTACCCACACCTAATGTTTCATTAATAGATTCTATTTACAGTTTAGAAAAAGAAGTCACAAAAGAGGAAGTGAATAATGCATTTATTGATGCGTCTAAAACCAAATTAAAAGGCATACTAGACGTATCTAAAGAGCCACTAGTTTCATATGATTATAATGGAAATCCATATTCTGCAACCGTTGATTTACCTTTGACTATGTCTTATAAGAATCAAATTAAGATTGTTGCATGGTATGATAATGAGACAGGTTATTCACACAGAATGATTGATTTAGCAAAATATGTAATGAGTAAAGTAAGTTAATCTCACTCCTCTTTTACACTTTTTATTAATCCTACAAACGCCTTATATAGACACTCAGGACATCCTTGTGCATTTGGATCCATAAAAAGTAACACTTCTCTTGTTTTTTCATAAAATTCTCTTTGTATTAGCGTGTCGTTTATTTTTACTACCATTTGCTTTGTAGGGCAAAATATGTTTTCATCACTATTTGTGGTTACAGCATTTAGACAAAATAATGGATTCTTGAATTCCTCTAAATCTGCAACAAAAAGTTCTTCAGGATCATAGAAAGATATAAGCAATATTTGTTCAAACTCATCCTCCAATATACAGTATGTTACATTCTCCATTTCTCTATACATTGGACACGGTTGCATGATCCACAAATACTTCGCCCTATAATATATAAGAATCTACTACATAAAAATTTTACAATACTTCTCAATCAAAAAAAGAAAAAAACAGAGGGTTGGGTTTTTCAATTCTTTAACCAGCTCTCATAGGAGCTCTACTTCTAAATTCATAGTAGATTTTGGTTATTTCTCTTACCATTTCCTCATTGAATGTAACTATTAGTACAGGTTCTCCGCTAGGAGCTTTATGTCCAAGAAAACCTTCTTCAATTCCATCTCTTGTTCCTAACATTACTGTTAATTGTGGATCGTCCTTTACTGTAACATTTCCCATACTTAGCAGTTTATTTAACACAGCTTTATCTGCATCAGAATGAGATCCAGTATTAGTAACTATTTCCAGTTTTCTACCAAACTCATCAAGAAAGTCTGCATCTATCCAGTGTAATAAGGGAGATATGACAGTCGCTGAAGATTTAGTATGTCTTAATAATGACATCATTGCTCCATAAACCTGTTCATTACCTGAAATTAACCAAATGTCTTCGATAGGGCTTGGTTCAATTCCTTTTCCTAGAGACAGAACATTCTTGAGTAATTTCATTGATTCTCCTGTTGCCGCTAAAACCACATCAATCTTACTTGGGATAGCATTTAATATTCCTGTGATGTTTGCATCGACGTTTTCTATGTCGTTTTGTGTTCCTTTAATGATTTCTTCCTTGAAGGCCATTATTTGTGAGTTGTATTGTTCTCTTTGAGTGTCTGCTATTTGTGAATCTTGCAAAGCTTTATCCAATTTCTCTTTTAGAGAATTCAAAAATGAGCTAAACAGATCATCAATAGCTTTTTCTAGATTCTTAAGATCAGTTCCTATAGTTTCATTACCAGAAGTTATAGCTTCTGTAAGAGTGTCCCTTGTTCCTTGAATGCTTGTTACTAGTGCTGAAGAATTTGCATCTGAATTTGTAATAAAACTGTTAATCTGATGTGTAATGTTCAGTTCATAATCGTTCTTCTCCTTCTCAAACTCTTCTTGAATTGAAGTTACATTATTACTAAATTCAGTGGCCATTTGTTCATGTGTGTTTTCTAAATCCTTATGGACACCAGCATACATGTTGTCTATTTCGCTTTGAGTTTTCTCTTGAAATTCCTTAATAGAAGTTGTAAGTTTATTACCAAAAGCTTTGGAATCAGTATTAACCCACTTTGGATAATCTTTGGATAATTTCTGTAATTCTCCTTTTGTTTGAGTTATAGCTTCATCCAACAGTGAGGATTTTTCAGGAGATACAGTTAATTCTGCCATTAATCCTTCAGTACTTTCCAAAAATTGTTGAACTTCTTGTTCAATTAAGCTGTCAATTTCATTTTCTACTGCTGCTGTTTGAGTACTATAATTTGCTGCAGCTTCATCCAAAGTAACTGAAACATCAGTATCAAGTGCATTTTTTGCGGAATCAAATTCACCTTGTAATGATTCCATTGTTCCATCCATCGATGAAATAACACTTTTCACTAATTTTGAATGTTCATCAATATTTGTTTTAAGAGTATCTTGAAGGTTGGTCATAACATCTTTATTATTGTTAGTCATCAAGGACAATATTTCTTCTTTTGAAGCTTGTAATGCAGCTAAGCCTTCTTCAATATGCAAGTGCATACTTGTTTTTTCTCCCTCTTCTAAATCTTCCCCTGCAGTTTCAGGGGCACTTATTAGACCTTCTAAGGAGTTTTTGATTGAATTTGTAACACCAGAAAATGCTTCAGATTCTGTTCCAACGACATCTTTTAGTTTTTTAGTACTTGTGTTTTGAATTTCATTAAATTGTTCTTCATAGGTTCCATATGTATCTACAATTGTATTCTTCATTTCGTTTAATGAAGTTGCAAATTGATTACTTATTTCCTTCCTGGAGCCTTCTAATGTTTGACTCATTGATTGAAGAGTTCTATCTTTAAACTGTACCAAATCATCTAATCTCGAATTTATTTTCTCAAAAATATCAGTAGATAAGTTAGTCATAGAGCTTGAAAAAGTATTTATCATTTCTTCAATTTTCGATCCGACATTTTCTTTAATCAGTTGAATGTCTCTATACATACTACCTATCTGATTCGCCATTCTAGGACCTTCATCCTTGCCAAAAACTCTCTGAAGCTGTTTAGTATCTAATCCCTGGAAAGAACTGTTTATTTCTTCCATTGTTGCTATAGCTGATTTGAATTGATCCTCAAGCTCCTTCAATCTTTCAAGACTTGCTTGATAGTTAATTTGAACAAGATTTGGAACTTGATCTCTGATATCTCGTCCTTTTTTTGAGAAATCATCAGTGAATACTTCTACATCATTCCTAAATTGTTCTTCTTTCTCGCTTACTAGGCTTTTGATGGATTCATCATTGGTTTTTACATTATCTTCAATGTTTTTAATTACAGAACTTTTCAGCTCTTTCAAATGAGAAGTAAAACCTGTATTATATTCATCATTGGTTGTAGTGAATTGATTTATTCTGTTTTCTAGAGACTTTTGATATTTGTTAGTTTTTTTAGTTAAATCGCTTATAATGACATTTGTAGATTCTTCAAAAGCTGCCATTATCTCTGAGATAAACAATTTAATTTGGTCACTCACTTTTTCAATAGAAGAAGACAAACTCTCTTCGAATAAATTAAATCCATTATCTATTCCTTTCTTAAGTAAAGCTAAAAGATTATCACTATTCTTCTTAAAATCACTAAGATAAGTAGTCAAATCTTTTCCAAGATTGATTTTCATTTCTTCTGTTTTTGCTTCAGTTTGGGTTATTAATTCTCCCAATTTCTCAACAGAATCAACCTTGGTTTTATTGAGTAGCTCAACAAACTGGTTTTCATTATTCTTTAGAATATTAACTGCTGTTTCCTTGGATTTATCTATGGATGTTCTAATTCTGTTTGTTGTTGCTTCTTCCAATTTCTTTAATTCTTCATTAAGGGATGTTAGAATCTGTTTTACTTTCTCTTGGTATTCATCTAATTTAGTATTATAGTTTTCAACTATTTTGTTCACAGTACCTGATAATTTCTTAGATGAATCATGTGATATTGTATTGGCATCAGAAGATAATTTAACAACAGAATCATTTGTTATTTTATCTATAGTATTTTTTCTAGCTTCTGCAGCTTCTAAGAATTGTTGGCTTTGAATTGATAAACTCTCTTTTATGCCTTCCACTTTTTCCAAAACTGCATTAAGCTGAATATCTGTTCTATTATTGTGTTCTGCTTGTAGAGAACCTAATGTTTCCTCAATTTTAATCTTGAAGTTTTCATGATGCTCTCCAATTTTATGAATTGTTGTATCAAAGGATGAAAGTACATTTTCTTTTACTCTCTGAGCAGCTTTAGCGATTACATCACTATTTGATTCTGCCAGTGTTGAAGTTTCAGTATTTACTTTTCCTACAATTTCAGATACTTCTTTTTTACTTGAAGAAATAACTTCTGCTAAAGAGTCTAAAAATTGTTTGGATGTACTAGTTACATCTGCAGCATGACTATCTGCATTTTGAGTGATAGTATCATGAAAAGAAGCTAATTGGGATCTTAAATTTTGCATAGTTTTGTTCCAATCAGCTTTAACATCATCACTCAAAGCTTTCAATTCATTTTCTAAACGTTGTGATACATCTTCAGTTAGTTTAATTTGTGGAGGTAAGGGGATGAAATAGGGAGTTCCTTCTTCATTCTTTGCTTTAATTTCTTTGACATATCCTTTACCTACTAACTTGTTAAGAGCACCCCTTATTGAATCAACAGGTTGTTTGTAATATGATTGTATTTGACCCATTGTTCTAGAGCCAAACTGAACAATTGTTGCATAAACCTGTATTTCATCTTCGGTTAAACCAATTTTTTCTAATGTTCCTTCCATTTTAATCACTAATCATATAATTCGTTTTTAATAGATTCTATATTTCTTTCTAATTTTTCTAATCTACTTATTATGTCCTTACGTATTTTTTCTGATTGTTCTGCAAGTCTAAATTGTTCTTTTGCTTCTGCTTCTAAGTCAGAAATAGTGGTTTCTTGTGTGCTTGCTATCTGACCTTTAGCTGTGGAAGCAAGTGTTGAAATTTCTGCAGTACTATCTTTTTGAACTGATTCTACTCTGGCTTTAATTTGATTGCTTGTTCTTTCTATAGATGATAGTAATTCTTGAGCTTCTGCTTCTAATTCAGAAACATTTTTCTCTAAAGTTGAAGTAGATTGTTTTTCCAAAGAGGAAACTTGATTTGTAAATTTATTCATCATATCTGACATATTAGTTGATAATTCATCTTGTTCTTTAGCCAAAATTGTTTTTGATTCGTCCTTTACAGCATCTGATTGACTTGAGAATGAATTCAATATGTCATCTACATCTTTTCCAAATTTGTTTTCGAAACCATTTAGGTCTGTTTTGTACTCCTCAAGTTGTTTGCTTGTTAGAGCTTCATAAGCTTCTATCATTGATTGTTTTGAAGTATTAAAATTAGTCATAGCTACTTCGTTAACATCAATCATACCTTTTTCATATTCAGCTAGTACTGTTTGTATCTTTGCTATTTCGTCAACAAGATACTTATCCATTGTATCTGAAACACCTGAAAGCTCTGTTTGAATTCTTTGAACAGCATTAGTAACAAGCTGTCCTAGTTCATTTTTAATTCTGTTAAAACTTTCAAAGATAGATTCCATGTTTTCTGTGAGTTTGTCACCATACTCCGCTCGAAGATGTTCTATTGATTCTAACATAATATTTTCAGTTATGTTGATATTACCCTCGAGCTCCTTTTTCATGTCATCAATGTTTTTGGAAAATGAAGAAATTTTATTTTCCTTTATCTCTCCAACATTAGATTTGACACTAGTTATATTTTTCCTGAATGTGTTTACTTGATCATTAGCAAGACGTTCAATATCTAGATTGTGAGAACTTAAAATTGAAGCTATATTTTCTTCAAAGGTTGAAGAGTAATTATCAAATTTTGTTTTATAATCAGTTAATAACGAGACTATTGATTCTTTAAGATTTGAAATACTCTCTGTTGTTTTGTTGAATTCTACTTGAACAGACTCATTTTGTGAACTTGTCCATTCCTCTATTAGATTCACATCTTCTGAAGTATTTTTGTTAATGATATTATCTAACGTTGTTTTATTTTCTTCAATTAAATTTCTAAGGTTCTCATTTAATGTAATAAACTTATTTTGTATTAGTGTTGAAAGTGTTTGATAATATTGTTGTAATTCTTGTAGATTCTCTAAAGATTCCTTGAAAGAAGTTATCTCACTCTCAAAATTTTCAATTTCTTTTCTTATCTTTTCTAAATCTTTTGTTACTCTCTCTGACATTTCCTCACCTATATTTCTTCTAATTCTTTTTCTATATTCTCCATAGATACATCCTCAACCTCTGGTGGTTCAGGAGCTATTTCTTCAATTATTACCTCTTTTTCTTTTTCATATTTCATTGAGTTGAAGTAATTATGATGAATACTCTCTGCATCATACAGACTTATTGCTTTTTTGCGTATTCTTTCAAAATTGCTCTTATCCCCTACATTCGTATAACAATCTAAACACCATTTGAGATAACCTCTAACTGCATACTCACTTTTTTCTACAGGGAGAGATGCAGCTAATTTCTCAAATTGGTCAGCTGCTCGTGTAAAGGATCTTTTAGCTTTCAATTCTTCTTCTACTGCGTCATAATACGAAGCAGATTTTAAATAAAGACGAGCTGCGAAATAATAGTTTTTCTCTTCAAATTCTCGAGCAATTTTTTCGCAAAATCCTCCTGCTTGTTCTAGTTCATTTATATGTTCAAACTGTTCAGCATTAATAATGGAAAAATCATAAGCTCTTTGAAACATTTCTTTTTGTATGCATAAATTAGCAACTGCTTGTATTTTTGAAGCTACTGCAAAATATGAAAGTCTGTCTCTAATTTTGAAAGCTAATTGTTTTGCAGCTTCTATGAATTTAGTTGAAGGTGCAATATTGTTTTCTAGATTCTCCAATGTTGAATCTAATTTTACCATAAGTGTTGTTAAAGGACCAAACAACTTTAATCTAAATTTAAGTGTTGATAATAATGATTCTTGAACTAAGCGTGCATTGTTTTCTCCTAACCATAGAAAGCCTTTTTCTTCTAGAAGCTTTAAAGTAGCTAAATTCACATAGGCAGTCAATTGTTCGATTGGAAAGAGATTTTCATTATATGAAGCCATTTCATAAAGAGCTTCTTCTTCTTCATCAGTCAAATCAAACAAAGATTTTAGATCTCTTTCAACAAAATTATCTAATCCCAAATCTGAGTTAATAAATGAGACACCCAGATTTAAATCAAAAAATGTTCTTTGACTATTTGTCACTAAATCCAATACACCTTTGTTTAATAATTGAGGAGCTACCCTACGAAGATAAATTTCAGTTTCTGATACTGTTAAGGGTTCAACTCTAAGTATATTAGAATAAGTAGTTAGGTATTTTTCATAATCGAAATCAAAAAGATATTCCTCATTGAAAGCAAATACGACGAACATGTTATATCCTCTTTGATTTAATTCTTTGATAATAGAAGCAAAGATTGGGTAGAATTCATGGTAGTCAATAAATTTGAAATAATGAAGATTATCAAAGAAAAAGTATAATGTTGTATCAGTCTCTTGCAATTTCTGATTGATTTTGTCCAGATTTTCAAGGAAACGATTCACATAATATTCTGTATATGATTGACCTGAAGGCAATTTCACTTGCTCTTTTAATATTGGAAGATCATCTCCTAGTTTCTTTTTTCCAACTTTTTCAAGTAAGGATCTCCATTCAGGAGAACTATCATCGATGGCATTCTTCCATTCTTGAAAGAATTTTGCGAGTGAATCTTCTTCTGGTATTATATTCATAATCTGTGCTACGTCTTTTCTTCCAGTTACTGTTGTTGACAACTTCTGTAGCAATGAGCTTTTTCCTGTTCCTTCATCGCCAACAATTAAAATTGAGCCAATTTGAGTTTCTCCCCTCTTCTTTTTATCTACTAGGTCACTGAAAGTTTTTATGTGATCTCTTAATCCATAAAAATCATGAGGTTGACATGGTTGGAATAGCTTATTTATATCTAGACTCATTATAATCCTCACACAATACTAATTCTGTAATTGGTTTTTTCCCCTTATAAAAGATACGAATGTTTATTTTTGATAAAATTATCTATAATGCTCAAAATCAAAAATAGCATTTTTTTAGTAATCTCGAATGTCGAAAAAGATAAAAGGATTTAAACTAAGAAATTTATTAACTCAAATGCAGAGGTGTATGAATGACAATAGGTGAACATTTTGTTGTTTCCAGCAAGTTTGATAACCAGACAGTTGGAAGAAGACTATTCAGAAGAAGGGATCATCTTTGCGCAGAGGAGAATAATAGAGCTTGAAAATAATCTACTTTTTATTCAAGACATCCTGAATCAGAGTTTGCTTATCATATATAATCAGCTTAAAGATAAACAAAAGTCAATTTTCTATATAGCATCTAAATTACTGAAAAAGGACATTACTTCAATCAACAGACTTTCAGAGAAAATTGCAGAAAAAATGAATTTATCTTTTTCAACTGCAAAATGGAACATAACTAAACTCAGAGATTTAGGACTACTTGAAACAAATGGACAAAGAGGAAATATAAAAACTACAATTTCTTTAACTCAACTTGGATTCTCACTCTATTTAGCTCTCTCGCAAAGCAAAGAAAGAACCTTGTAAAAACACAAATAATATATGAACAGAAAAATATCTTCAAGCATAGGTATAAAAAATGAAGGAAAAGCTAATTAGCTACAAAAAATCAGGAGAAATACTATCAAAAGCACTTGATCATGCTGTATCTATAACAAAACCTGGGAAAAAATTTCTAGACATAGCTGAAGAAGTAGAAAATTTCATTCGAAAACATTCAGCTCAACCAGCTTTTCCTCTAAATATTTCTATTAATGAAGTTGCAGCTCATTACTCTCCTAAAATAGAGGATAGTAGTTTAATACCTGAAAAATCTATAGTAAAACTTGATATTGGGGTTTCAGTAAATGGATACCTAACTGATGCAGCAAGAACTGTTATTTTTGATAAGAAATGGAAGAAAATGAAAGATGCTGCAAAAGATGCTTTTGATATAGCTGTGATTGATATTAAACCTAATTCAAGTGTTTATACCATTGGAGAAACTGTAGAAAGCACATTGAAGAATAGAGGTTTCAAACCTATCGTAAATCTGAGTGGTCATCTTATGTTAAAATACAATCTTCATGGTGGAGTATCAATACCGAATTATAAAGTTCCAAAAAAGGCTAGAATGGATAATCATAAATTTATTTCAGGGAATGCATATGCAATAGAACCTTTTGCTACAACTGGAATGGGGAAAGTGTATGATGATGAAGAAGAAACAATTTTTCGTCAATTTAGAAATTTTAGAGAAGGATCTATTCCGAAAAATGTAGAAAATATTTACAATTATATTAGTGATAACTTTCATAAGTTACCCTTTAGTTGGAGATGGGTTTATAATGCAGGCTATTCAAAAAAAGAGATTTCTGATGCAAAACGAATTCTGATGGATAACCAAATTGTTCATGGTTATCCTGTTTTGATTGAGACGAAAAAAGCTCCTGTTACACAATATGAAGATACTATTTTTGTTGGAAAGAATAAAATCTATCTCTTAACAAGATTAAAATCAAAATAACTATTTAGAATCTATTTCTTCTATTAAATTCCCTAACATCTCTGTAAACTCAGCTACACCAGGTTTTGTATGAATGAAATTATAATCAGGAATATCAATAAGACGACTATTTTGTACTAATTGCCCTACTAGTTTTGCAGCTTGTATGTTATGATATCTGTCCTCAGTAGCTGAAAAAATGAAAACTAGGCATTCTATTTTCTTTAAATTATCAGAACTATTCCAGTAACGTACTTTGGAGCATTGTTTCCACCTTCGCACATCTATTTTATCTATACGATCATTGTATACTTTCTCTTGAAAGACATTTTCAATTTTATTTCTCAGATATCTTCTTGCGATAGATTTTCCAACTTTCTCTAATAGAAAAGCAGGCAAAGAAAAGGCAATTTTTGTAGAGATTTTAGGATAATTTGGTGCAACTGAAGGTCCTACAAAAAAACATCCTTTAGCTTTTATCCATCCTTGTCCGATACAATGAGCTATATAATGAACACCAATGCTTGATCCAAAAAAAACGACATTGTCTTCTTTTATTTTCAAATGATGCATTATTTCTAATATATCTAAAGACATTCTTTTTACGCTGCACTCTCCTTTCTTCTTTAGATTAACAGTAGGTTTTTCTCTAGAATCTATAACAACGAGATCATATTTTTTGAATAATTCATCCCAGAAATCTGTCCACGAACAAACACCAGGCCCAACACCTTGTATGAAAAGAAAAGTTGTTTTTTCAAAGTTTCCTTGCTTCTTAGAATAATAACAAGGTATTTCTTGTCCATCTGACATCAGAACATTTTCTTTTACTGATTCTTTGAGAAAAATCATGTCTTGTGGATATTCTTCTTCTAGTGTTTTGGTTTTCATTTTATTACATCTATATTGCAATTAAACTCGTTCATTGTGTATCATCTAAATTTAAACTATGTGAAAGGTATATGAGATTTAGATGATTAAATCTTCTAAATCTCTTGGATATGGAGTTATTCTTTCATTACCATCTTCTGTTATTATCACCGTATCAGAGTGTCTGAATCCTCCAAATTTATATTCATAGATACCAGGTTCACATGTAAACACCATACCAGGAAGCATAATTTCATCGACACCAATATCTAGAAATGGTGCTTCATGTCCCTCCATTCCTATAGCGTGACCTGTATGATGTTGAGTTAGATGCTTCAATCCAGCTTCTTTTATCACTTTTATTGCTGCATTGTCAACTTCACTGCAGGGAACATGAGGTTTAAACGCTTCTAACGCTGCATCTTGAGCTTTTTTCATTACATCAAAATATCTTCTTTGTTTTTCATTGGGTTCTCCAATAAACATTGTTCTTTCCAATTCAGAAAGATATCCTGAAACATTTGCTCCAGCACCAGTAACAAGAACGTCTCCTTTCTTAAACACAGTCTTCTCAATAACAGAATGTGGTATAGCTGACCATTTACCTATTTGTCCTCTATAACCAGCACCTGCAGGTAAAATTCCTCTAGGTACAAAACCTTCTAAATCATCTAACATTTTTTTAGATGCATCAATGCAAGCTTTTAGAGATACTTCTACTTCATTCTTACCTTCAGCTGTATACTCCTGTAAATATCTGTGTGCTAAATCACCATATTTAGCAGAAATTTTAATTAAACGCAACTCTTCTTCATCTTTTATCTTTCTTATTTCTTGAATCAAAGTTGAATGAAGCTCAGTTTCTACCTTGTTTTCCAATAGTTCTGTTAGCTTAGGTCCACTATATCCCCAATAACTTGAGAAAGAAGGAGCTTCCATACCTATTTTCTTCTTTGTAATTTTCCTTTCTTCTAACCTTTCAATGAAAATCTTAGCAGGATGTTTCAAATCAGGATATTCGAAATATATTTCTCTTTCTACCCAAGGAATTTTTTCGATTAGATGCTCTTGTTCTAATCTTGGAACATAAAACCAAGGCTCATCTGAAACAGGGAGTACAAATGCTATAGGTCTCTCTGTAGGAATAAAATGGTAACCAGTCAGGTAGTAAATTGATAAGGGACTGAAAAAAACCATTGAGCCAAGTTCTTTTTCTTCAGAAAACTTTCTGATTCTTTCTATTCTCTTAAGATGATTTTCTTTTGAAATTGTATATTTATTCATTTTGGATCTTTCCTCTTCATGTAAAACCGATTACAATACCAGTTGGAAGGGTCTTTCTTATTTCAATTAAATCTGGTTTATATAAAAATAACGCATTTGTTGGTAAAGGATTCTTTCTGAAATCATCCCACTCTTTGTCATATTTATTCAATGCTTTTAATACTAAATATTGATCTATCAGTTCTCCTGATATAACATAAACGCCTTTTCCTAAATCCCTCCTTCTAATAACTAAAATAGGTAAAAAAACATCTTTGTGTTTCTTTTCAGGACAGATTTTTGAAAGAACATCTATCTCTTTTGCATTAATATGGAGTTCTATGTCTTCTCTACTCATATAGAAATTCTTACCCTTTATCGCGTCTTCTAACGAAACCCTTGTTTTTGGTAAATGGAGGTTTACTGATTCTATTTCACGTTTTAGGAACTTACTCAGCTTATCATCCAAACTCACACATTTCACCAATTATTACTCAGCATATTTTCTTGGGAAGAAGATTCGATCTATTTGGGAGAATATAAGAAAAGATCCTGTTAAGATTGGTATAAATACTGTTATTATGCTAAAGAGTAGAAAGATGAAGACTGCTCCAGAAAGGTAAATGAATAATATATCATTGACAAATGCAGCATTTGTAACAATTATCAAAACTATGGCTGCTGCTATATTAATTATCACATCAATTACTATTGCATAGGTAACCCAGTACCTTATTCCCTTTTTATCAGAGGTATATCTTCGTACAATTTTTCCGAATAAATATCCTATTAGGATTGCAAATATAATGCCTACTAAGATTGAAACTGCGTTTATCTCCATTGTATCCTCAAGGTTTATGGGAATTCCAGGATAGAGATTGATATCTGGATCAGAAATTTTAATGGAAAGAAATGATAACAGAAAATTTATTCCGTAATGGATTATTGAAACACATATTGCAAGAAGAGAAATGAAAATTATTTTTTTACCAATGGAATAATCTAGTTCTACACTTTCTTTAATTACTTTCTTTTTGGCTTTCTTCTCTTCAACTGGTTTAGCTTCTGGGACTTCAGGCAAAGCCATTTCCTTTTTCTCTTCTGGTTCACTTGGAACCTCAGGAACACCAAGAGCTTCTGCTGCTTGAACCTCTGGATCCTTTATTTTTTCAGCTGTTTCAGCTATGTCAGTATCACAAAAAACGCACTTCTTTGTTCCAACTATATTGAGATTTCCACAGTTTTCACAACGAACAAATTCTTCACTCATTACTAATTAATAAGAAGTTTGAAATTAAAAAAGTATCTGATGAATCTTATAAACTATAGATTCATTTCATAATCTTTCGCTTCACTAATTAATTTATCAAAAAGAACGCTTTGATCTTTTGAGAGTTTCATCTTTTCATTGAGCTTAACAAGTAATTCTTTTTCTTCTTCAGAAAGTCTCTTTGGAACATCATAATGAACTACAATAAGAAAATCACCATAGTTCATTCCATAAGGAGTTTTGCGCTGTATACCTTTTCTTTGTAAGCGAAGAATATTGCTTTCCTTGGTTTTTGGTGGAATCTTAACTTTTTCTGGACCATAAGGTGTGGGTATTTTGAGTTCTCCCCCTAATACTGCTAGCGGATAAGGTATAGCAATTTCTACAACGATGTTATCACCTTGTCTATTATAGAAAGGATGTGATTCAACTATTAAACGAATGTAAAGATCTCCTCTTCCTCCACCCAATTTTCCTTTTTCACCTTTTCCCTTGATTCTCAACCTAAATCCAGAATCTACTCCAGGAGGAATATCTAACTTTATTTTTTCATTTTCTTTAGATCTTCCAGATCCTTTGCATTCCTTACAAGGTTTAGAGATTATCTCTCCTTCACCTCTACATTTAGAGCAAGCTTGTTGAGAAATGTATCGTGTGAAACCCATCTGACGAGTGATAGTCTGCATACCTGATCCTTGACAATCAGGACATTTTTTAGGGGAGGATCCAGCTTGAGCACCAGAACCTTCACAACTAAGGCAGATTTTTTTGATAGGAACTTCAACAACTTTCTTTCCACCATAAACAGCTTCATAGAAAGAGATTTCAAAGTTCATTAACAAATCAGAACCTTGTTGAGGTCCAGCAGGACGACGGCTTCTAGCTCTTCCTCCAAAGAAGCTACTAAAAAGATCATCACCAAAAAAATCTTCACTGAAAATAGAGGAAAATAAATCTGAAAATGTTGAAAAATCTCGAGCATTGACACCAGCAAAATCTGATTGAACACCTGCAAAACCAAATCTATCATAAGCAGATCTTTTCTGTGAATCAGAGAGAATTTCATAAGCTTCGGTTGCTTCTTTAAATTTCACTGCAGCAGCTGGATCATCTGGATTTTGATCTGGATGATACTGCATAGCTTTCTTTCTATAAGATTTTTTTATCTCATTTTCAGATGCATCTTTTGAAACACCAAGCACTTCATAGTAATCTCGTTTATCAGACTTCGACATATATAATCCTCTATGTGTTATAGTATAGTGCGCAAAATAAAAAAGAAAAAGGGGATAAAAATCTTATCGTTTAGCGAGATAAAGAAGATTATTCTTCATCTTCCTCTACAGGTTCATAATCCACATCTATAACTTGTTCCTCATCAATATCAGGTTGTTGAGGAGCACTTGGTCCTTCTGGAACACCTGGTCCATATTGGCTTGGGTCAGGCTGAGTTCCATCTGGTGCTTGTCCAGTTTCTGCATAAATTCTTTGAGATATTTTGTATATTTCTTGCATTAGTTCTTCAGTTGTTGCTTTGATTTTTTCTATATCATCGCCTTCTATTATCTTCTTTAGTTCGTCCGATTTTTCTTCTATCTCTTTTTTCTCAGATTCAGTAACTTTGTCACCAAGTTCTTTAAGTGTATTTTCGATACTATAGATAGCTTGTTCAGCACTGTTTTTAGCTTCAACAAGTTCTCTTCTTTGTTCATCTTCTTCTTTGTATTTCTCTGCATCTACTTTCATTTTCTCAATTTCATCATCTGTTAAGTGAGAAGATTGAATCTGGATGCTTTGTTCTTTTCCTGTACCTAAATCTTTTGCAGAAACTTGTGTTATACCATTTGCATCTATATCAAATTGAACCTCTATCTGTGGAATTCCTCTAGGTGCTGGTGGGATACCCACAAGTTCAAATTTTCCTAGAGTTATGTTATCCGCTGCCATTGTTCTTTCACCTTGAAGAACATGAATACTCACAGCAGGTTGATTGTGTTCTAGTGTTGTAAATACTTTCTTTCTGGTAACTGGAATTGTAGTATTTCTTTCCACTAAAGCTGTTAGAACACCTCCCATAGGAGAGTAAGTTTCTACTCCCAGAGTTAAAGGTGTTACATCAAGAAGGAGAATATCTTTTCTCTCTCCAGCTAGAACAGCTGCTTGGACTGCAGCACCAAGTGCTACAACTTCTTCAGGAGCTACACCTTTATGAGGTTCTTTTCCGAAAAGTTCTTTAGCCATTTCTCTTATCATAGGCATTCTTGTAGCTCCACCAACGAGAATGACTTTGTCTAATTCTCCAGTTTTTACTTTAGCGTCCTGCATAGCTTGTTTTGAAGGTTCTGCACATTTTTCAACAAGATCTTTAGTCATATCTTCAAATTTTGCTCTAGTAAATTCTAAATCGAGATGCTTTGCTCCAGATGCATCAGCTGTAATATATGGTAAACTAATTTTTGTTTTTAATTTGGAAGTAAGCTCAATTTTTGCATCTTCAGCAGCGTCTTTCAATCTTTGCATTATTTTTGCATCTTTTGATAAATCGATACCTTCTTTCTTCTTGAATTCAGCAACAATCCATTCAATAATTCTTTCATCCCAATCATCCCCTCCAAGTAGATTATTTCCAGATGTGGCTATCACCTTGAAAAGGCCTTCATCAAGTTCTAGGATTGAAATATCAAAAGTTCCTCCTCCCAGATCAAAGACTAAAACTCTTTCAGCTCCTTCTTTATCTAAACCATAAGCTAATGCACTAGCTGTTGGTTCATTTACAATTCGTAAAACTTCTAAACCAGCAATTTCACCAGCATCCTTAGTTGCTTGTCTTTGTGTATCACTAAAATATGCCGGAACAGTGATTACTGCTTTCTCTATCTTTTCTCCTAAATACGCTTCGGCATCTTCTTTCAATTTTGTTAGAATTAGCGCAGAAATTTCTTCAGGTCGATAATCCTTTTTTTCAACTGTGAATTTATAATCAGTACCCATTTTTCTTTTAATGCTTCTTACAGTTCTATCATGAAAAGCAACAGCTTGTCTTTTTGCTTGAATTCCGACTGTACGGGTTCCATCTTCATTAAAAGTAACAACACTTGGAGTAATCCTACCACCCTCAATATTGGGTATAATCTCAGGTTTTCCTGCCACCATATGAGCAATACCTGAGTTTGTTGTTCCTAAATCTATACCAACTACAAGTTCTTTCTTTGTCTTTTTTTCACTCATTTAATTCACCTTTAAGCTTTGACAAATAGGTAGTTTATTTTTGGAAAATTTGCTAATTACTGATATATATATGTTACCATTATTAAAAAATAGAGTTTTTACAAAAAAGAAAGGAGAAGATATTGATCTTAGGTAAGAGTAGGTTTTCCTCTAGTTTTGTACTTAGTTGCTTTTTTCTTCCTCTTTGTGTAATATGGAGATTTTTCAAGAAGAATTACTCTAACAAGAGGTTTGAAAAGACTAATCAAAAATCTTCGGAAGCTAACCTTTTTCTTGTATACCTTCAGAAAATCATCAAATGTATTTTTTTGGAAATTCAATAATTTTTGTGCTTCTTTAGTGTTCATCCAATCGCAGTGATAATAATCATTAATGCTATTTACAGGTTTAAATGCTTCATCTGGGAGCATTCCAATACCTAGAACTTCTAGCATTTTTGATACAAATTCTCTTTGATATAATTGATTACCCTTTCCTCCTCCAATAAAAAGTGTCTTACCTATTACATCAGCTTCTAGTGTATTTACACAAGCTAATGCTGCATCTCTGGAGTCTACCAATTCTATTCTCTGTTCCAAAGGAACCTCATACATTATATCAGGTATCTTCCAAGTCATCTCGAATGGAGTTACAGCTGCAAATCGTAGAATAACCCAAGGAATTGCACTTTTCCAAAATTCCTTTTCAACTTCTATCTTATGCTTTGCATAGTTATCATAATCCAAAGGATCAAAAGGATCATCCACCTTTGTAGGAGGTTCTTTATCCATTCTATTACCATGAACAGCTATAGAAGAGATGTATACAAATCTAGGAGGATTTTTCATTTTCTCAGCAGCTCTTAACAAATTAATAGAACCCTTTACATTAACATCATAAGCTAGTTTTTGTTTTTCATATGCTAATGGAGGAATAATCGCTGCTAGATGTATTATAGCATCAACATCTTTCACAATTTTAGTAGTAGTTTTAGAATCTCTAATGTCACCCCAGATTGTTTCAAAAATCCCAATTTTTCTCAATCTTGTTTCTAATTGCACATTTCGAGGATTCTTTAAATCAAAACATCTTACAGAATATCCTCTATTTAACAATATTTTTAGAGTTCTCTGACCAACGTTGCCAAAAGCCCCAGTTAATAAAACTTTCATGAGAAAATAAGCACACGGGCAGATATATAGAGTCCAGTGAAACGGTAATTCTATGAGTTTGGAATTGTAATTCTGGTTTCGGGAAAACTCGAATTGATATTTCGTACGACTATTTATAAAGGAAATTTTTTTTTCCTTTTTTCATTATTCGTTGTTTTAATGATTATAGAATATCTTGCTAGAAGATTAATTCTCCTTTGAGAACCAACATTGCATTACCAGTAATCTCAACTCGGTTATTTTCTAAAATTTTTACCTTAAGTTTTCCCTCTCTTTCTGACATTTGGAGAGCTAGCATCTCTTCTTTGTTCAGTCTTTTTGACCAATAAGGTGCTAAAATTGTATGAGTTGATCCAGTTACAGGATCTTCATTAATGCCTACCCAAGGAGCGAAGAACCTTGATACAAAATCATATTTCTCAGATGCTTTTGCTGTTATCAACACTCCTGTTATAGATAAATCTAAATCCAATTCCTTCATTTGTTCGAAATCTGGTTGAATTTCCTTAACTTGTTCTTCATTTTCTAATTCAACTAATATATCATTTACCCCTTCTGAATAGGCAACATTTTCAGCTTTATCTACACCTAGAGCATTCAATAATCCTTCTGGAGGTTTGATGTTTTCTGGATCATTTAAAGGAAAATCAAGAACAACTCCTTCATCTCTTCTAAATGCCATTAAATCTCCACTTAAAGTGTGGAAAGTAACCTTATCTGAATAAATGTTAATTTCATAAAATAAAAGAGCTGCAGTTGCTAATGTAGCATGCCCACAGAGATTTACTTCTACTTTTGGAGTAAACCACCTCAATCTAAAGGAGTTTATTTCTTTTATGTTTCCATCTTCAGGGAGATATAGGAAAGCTGTTTCAGATAAATTCATTTCAGCTGCAATCTTTTGCAAAATATCATCAGGGAATTCTTTCTCAATAATA
>JAEOTE010000034.1 GCA_016839945.1 Candidatus Heimdallarchaeota archaeon
CATGAAGATAATACGATCCAAATACAATAGCAGGACCAAAGCTAATAAAAATAGCAATTTCTCCTAGACCAAAATGTGCTAATTTAAATGGTATTCCTACATAGAAAATCCCTAGAAAAGCACCAATTAATCCAATATAAAGTATGATGTTCCCCTTAACAGCGAAGTTTAGATAGAAACCAATTCCTATTGCTACTAGTAAAAAGAAAATTGCTCCAGTTAAAATCCTAGTAGGTGTAAATAACTTATATTGAATCATTCTGGATCCACCAGAAAAAGGAGTCTTCTGAATGTTTACATCATCTGTTCCAGAAATATAATCAAAGAAATCATTGAAAAGATCAGCACTAGCATGAAAAGCAAAAATACCAAGAGTTGATAACAAGAAGTATAACCATGAAAAAGTGTTTTTCTCATAATAGGCTGTTGCAGCTCCTACAGCAACGGCTAGAATACTCACAGAGATGAAAGGAAGGCGAATAGCTTTCACCCAGATTTTTAATGTTGATAAAAATGATACCAACAATTCCTTAATAATTGCAGGCTTATTTTCAGGAAATTTCAAACATATTTTCTCTTTTGGAATATTAATTTCCAAAGGAATGATTTTTATTAATTCGTTATTAAAAATTCCTTGAGGACTTAATTTATCTTTCTTTGAGAGTTCCTTAATCATTTTTTCCTTATTTGGATGTGTTGTCACAATTTTCGCTAAACCTGAATATATGAGAAAAGTCTCTTCATCTTCAATAACTAAAACTATCTTAGGATTCTGAATTATTTGTTGAATTTGAATACTATTTAGAACACTTGCGAAATAAATATTGGTTCCTTCTTGAACATAGGAACATCTGGATAGGTAAGAATTACTATAACTACATGTTGATATTAAGAAAGAATTATTTTTTTTAATAAAATTCTCTATTATATCAAGCATCAAACAAAAATGAATTTATAATAATTAAATATGCTGATAAAAAAGAAAAATTAGAGAGGTTTATTACATCATACCTGGTGGCATTCCGCCTGGCATTCCGCCTGGCATTCCGCCTGGCATACCGCCTGGCATACCGCCTGGCATACCTCTTTCAGATTTAGCAATGATTACATCATCTATTCTCAATATCATGATAGCAACTTCACTTGCAGATTTTATTGCTTGTGAAACAACTCGTAAAGGTTCAATAATACCTGCTTCAAGCATATCAACTATAGCACCTTCCTTGAAAAGATTTAATCCTGTATGGACTTTACCTTCAGCATGAGCTGCTCTCAATTCATTTATTACATCTAATGGATCAATACCTGCATTTTCTGCTAGAGTTATTGGTATTGTTAGTAATGCTTCAGAAAACGCTTTTACTGCTAATTGCCTTTTATCCTTAAATTCATCTGCAAATTCATCTATACGATATGAGAGTTCTGTGTATATTGCTCCTCCGCCTGCTAAGTAAGTTTTGTCTTCAACAACATTTCTGACGACGCAAAGTGCATCATGTAATGCTCTTTCAGCTTCATCAGTCACATACTTAGTGGCACCATATAGT
Organism: Candidatus Heimdallarchaeota archaeon; assembly: GCA_016839945.1. GTDB lineage: Archaea > Asgardarchaeota > Heimdallarchaeia > Heimdallarchaeales > Heimdallarchaeaceae > UBA460. The sequence goes on from JAEOTE010000034.1 coordinate 1,548, forward strand.
ATTATAGAAACCGCTTTAGGATTTTTGCATTCTTTGATAAAGACATGTTCATCATCACCAAGTTTGACTTCTTCAACTAAACCAGCATCACCTAAATCGTCATCTTTAGCATCTTTTAAGTTAGTTACAATTTTTGCACCAGTAGCTCTCGAAAGTTTCTCCATATCACTTTTCTTCACTCTTCTAATTGCCATAACATTTTCTTTTGCCATGAAGTATTGTGCCATATCATCAATACCTTTCTGACAAACTAAAACATTAACACCAAGTGCAACTATTTGATCAACCATATCTTTTAGAATCTGTTCTTCATTATCTAAGAAAGATTTCATCTCTAAAGGATCGTTGATTCTGATTTCTCGATCCCATTCTCCTTTCTGAACTTCTATATTATAGTTTAAAAGCATAATTTTTGCGTTTTTTGCTGACTTTGGCATACCTGGATGTACAACCTCTTTGTCAACAATTACACCTTCAATTAGTTCAGATTCAGAGAGATTCTTTCCTATTTTTTGTAATATTTTAATATTATCTAAATCTACAGTATAATCACCGTTCTCTTCATCTGCTACTCTCTTTACACTATCTACAGCAATTTTAGCAACTTTCTCTTTAGCTCCATGAACTGCTTTACTATGTAACGAGGTTTCAGCAATCTGGTGAAGAAGCTTGTCATCTTCTTGAAATGGTTCTAACTTCTTTGCAAGTTCATTTATAATCTCATGTGCTTTAGATGCAGCTTTTTTATAACCTTCAACAATTAAAGAAGCGTGTATTTTTTTATCAATAAGTTCTCCTCCTCTTTTCAAGAGTTCTCCTGCAAGCACGACTGAACTTGTTGTTCCATCACCAGTCTCATCATCTTGAGCTTTAGCTACTTGAACAATCATTTTTGCAGCAGGATGCTGAACATCTATTTCATCCAAAAGAGTTGCACCATCATTGGAAATAAGAATATCACCAAGACTATCAACCATCATTTTGTCCATACCGCGTGGTCCTAAAGTGCTTTTTATTGTATCAGCTACAATAGATGCTGCCATAATATTATTCTTTTGCGCATCTCTTCCTTTTGTCCTCTCGGTACCTTCTTTTAAAATAATTACAGGGACTTGTCCTTGACCATACATTTTATGTTTCACCTTAACATTCGGAAACGATTTTTCAAGCGAGTTGACTAATCATTGATATATAATCTTTACGATTTTTATAAATTTTGAAAAAGAGTAAAATAATTAACGTTTCTCCAAAGATTTCATCTTATCTGTTAAGTTTATTTTTATTTTATTTGGTTGGATTTTAAGAAAAGCTTTTTATCATAAAAGCAAAATTGTAATACGCTGAGGTTATATAAGATGTCAGATGAAGAGACCCTTCAAGAAGCTGAGAAAGTTCGCTTATTGTTTTTTACAAGTCCTACATGTTTCGCTTGTCCTGAAGTTGAAAGAGTAGTTGAAAATATTGCGGGGACTTCAATGAAGGGAATGCTTCATGTAAGTACAATAGACATTTCAGAAGAACAGGAAATAGCTTCAAAATATGGAATAATGAGTGTTCCAGTTGTTATGATGAATGAAGAAATAATTGCTCAGGGTCTTATTACTGAAGATGTTATTAGGGAAAAACTTTGGTCTCAACTTCTACCAAACATAATTAGCAGAGAACGTGACACACGAAGAAAAGAAAGTATGATGATTTTAACAAAAAACACTATTAGCAGTATTATTTCTCAAGAATTAGTTAGAGAGAGTATTGGAGATTATGTTCATATTGGTGTTTATCAACAAGTAATGATGTCCTTACTTGCACTTGATCCTCTTGTCCCCCAACTCTTATATCAAAGTGGTCGCGAACTAGGTATGTATGGTGCTGCACCATATTATCTTACTGTTCTTAATCCAAGAGTTGGTGCCGTAAAACCAGAAGAAAGATTTCAAGAGACTCTTGTCGCATTAGCTCTATTATATAGTCATAATAATATTGTTCCTTTATATCAGGCAACTCATTGTGATGTGGCTCAAATGGAGGGTTACACTGCTACTCTTCGAATATATGAACTAGCAAACAGTGCTGGAGCAGTAAATATTGGAGAACCACTTTGCCATTATACTGCAGGAGAAATTGCGGGTACTGTTGAAGCAATGATTGGTTCAGCAACAAGTGTTATGGAAACAAAATGTAAAGGCCTTGGTGATGATTACTGTGAATTTGAAATAGAAGTTTTTCCTGGAAGGGAACTTGGAAAAGCTCCTTACCGGGTTTATGAAGTTAAAGAAGAGGATAAGAAAATAAAATTCCTAGGTGACATTCCAGCAGAAGAATATCGACGTCAGATCTTCTATGAATTCATACATGAAACTACACAGCATGCTTATAATTCTGTTTTAATGACTGAAGCATTAAGACCTAATGATGTTGATTATGTACATATAAGCTCATTGCAGCAACAGATCATGTCCTTAAAATTCAGAGATAAATTCTGTGGTGCATTACTCTATTCAGCTGGAAGAGAATTAGGAGTTATTGGACCGGGAAAGAATATTATATATGACCTTCTTGCATCAGAAACTTTACCAATTGAATCTTTAAAGAAAGCTACAGAAATAATTCAACAATATCTAACTCATCCAACAAACCTTCTAAAACGAGAATATTCAGGAGCTGAAATAGAAGAAGGTGAGGATGAAGATGAGATGATATTGCGGATTTACGAGAATGCTTACGCTTCAGGAGCAAATCTATCCGAAACCAATCTAAATGAAACATTATGCGATTTCACTGCAGGTTATCTAGCTGGAAGATTAGCTCTTATTCTAAAAGATCCTCCAATTGTCTCTGAAACGAAATGTCATGGAACGGGACATAATTTCTGTGAATTTAGAATAGAAAAAGGTTATTCTTTCGATGAAACAGAAAATTGAGTCCAGTTAATTAGAAATCAAAAGAGTTATAACTTAACGATTTTGTAGGTTTCCAAAAGAGCTGTATTCAAAGGAAGATAAATATGAGTACTCGAACCAGAATATGGGACAAAGAAGCAGCATTACCAAGTATAGTAACGGTTTTTTCTATGGCTTTTTTGGCTCAAATACCACATATCTATTATTTACATGAAATTGTTCATTTAAACAATTGGAGCACACTTCCACTGTTAATAGCATTTCCGATTTTTGGTGCAATAGGCTTAAGCGCTGTTTCACTATTAATCTCTGAAACTCTTTTCAGTCGTGTTCGTAACGAAAAAGAAAGAAACATCTTTCGTTATCTTATTCGTGGATCACTTATAGCTATTCTGATTTATTTTGTAGTTCAGATTCTGATTATATTCTTCCTATTCGAAGTAGCTGGTGTTATGTCGGCAAATCCTATAAACAGTGTAACATTCAAAGAAATTCTAGGAATGTCTATTGTTCTAATTATAGGTGTATTTATCAATCCACCAGTTCAAATCTCATTAAGAAGAAAAAAATAAATGAAAAGAGAATTTAAGGAACATATTCTCCTTTTTCTAATTTCTCTTTTAATATCTTATAAGATACAACTAGATTTTTTACAGACCAACCAATATCAACTCTACTAACTGCAGCGTTATATGGAGCATGATGTGCATATTCTGGATCTTTTCTTGCCTTCACCATCTCTTCTTCAACAGCAGCAACATATTTGTCGATATTATCCTTGTTTTCATTTTCTGTTGGCTCAACCATCCATGCTTCATGTGCAATCAATGGGAAGTATACAGTTGGTGCATGCATTCCATGATTAAGTATCATTTTACCAATGTCTTTTCCAGAAACTTCATATTTTCTTAGAGCTGGTGTTGCTTCAAGTACTCCTTCATGTTTCCTTGGTATTGAAGGACCATGACTTAATCTGAATCCGTCTATTTTTTCTAGTTTTCTAACTGCATAATTAGCTGTTAAACATGCTTGTTCTGCAGTATGCTGTAATCCTTCAAATCCAAGTGCAGCAATGTATGCATATGCTCTTAATGCAACAGCTATATTACCATAGTATCCATGTAATTTTCCAATAGATTTAGGTCGATCATAATTGAAGAAGTAATAGTCTTTATCCTTGTCATAATCGATAGTTGGAACTGGTAAGTAAGGTTCTAGGATTTCATTGCAGCTAACAGATGCGGCTCCAGGACCTCCTCCACCATGTGGAGTTGAGAAGGTTTTGTGAAGATTAAAGTGAAGTACATCATAACCCATATCACCAGGTCTGATTTTTCCAACAATTGCGTTGAAATTCGCACCATCATAGTAGAGTAATCCTCCAGCTTCCCTAACAATGTTTGACATTTCTATAATATCTTTTTCAAAAATTCCTAAGGTATTTGGATTTGTTAACATTAAACCAGCAGTTTTATCAGAAACAGCTGCTTTTAATGCATCCATATTAACTCTACCATCTTCATTAGATTTAATCTCAATCAGCTTCATACCGTTCATAACAGTACTTGCAGGATTAGTTCCATGACTTGAATCTGGAGCAATTATCTCGTCTCTCTGTTTCTCTCCATGATCATCATGGTATGCTTTTATGAGAGCAAGACCACAATATTCTCCACTAGCACCAGCAGGTGTTTGTATAGTTGTATAGGGAAGACCTGCTAAATCTCCTAAAGCTACTTGGAGTTCATACATTAACTCTAAAATTCCTTGAACTGTTTCTTCAGGTTGATTAGGGTGAAGATACAACATCTTCTCTGATCTTACAATTGATTCATTGACTTTTGGATTATACTTCATTGTACATGATCCTAAAGGATACATTCCAGTATCAACGCAATAATTCATTTGAGCTAAACGAACATAGTGTCTCATAACTTCTCCTTCATGAAGCTCAGGTAATTCTGGTAGCTTTGTTCTTTTCATATTTTCAGGAATTGTGATATCATCTCTTGAGAAATCACATCTTGGTGGAAGATGAGCTCTTCTTCCTTTTTTACTTAATTCAAAAATTAAGGGTTCATCATATTTTGCTTGGTTGTACATTTTTAGCTCCTCCATTCTCCAATTGCTTTGACATAATCATCAAGATCCGCTTTACATAGTAAGTATGAAGTTGTTACAAGATAATCGTAGTTTTCACCATCAGAAGAGTAAGGGAGTCCAGGAAAGATTTTCCTTTCTAACATAAAGTTAGTAAACTCTTTCTTCTTGCCTTTAGGAATCTTCAAATCAAGCATAAAAGTGTTGAAATATTCACTTTCAAAGACTCTTTTAACACCAATTTTTTCCAATTCACCAACAACATAATGAGCACTTAGATACATTGTTTCTGCTGTATCCTTATATCCTTCTTTTCCAAGAAGAGCTAGATGAACTGCACAACTGAGGGCCACTAAGGCTTCATTTGTACAAATATTACTAGTAGCACGTTCTCGTTTGATGTGTTGTTCTCTTGTTTGCAAGGTGTTACAAAAAGCTCTTTCACCTTCTTTCTGTGTAATTGTGATACCCACAATACGTCCAGGCATTTGTCTGATGTCACGTTTGTCATATTTCATTGCAATAACCCCTAGAAGAGGGCCACCAAAGTTGAGGGGACCACCACCTATAGGTTGACCTTCACCAATACATATGTCAGCACCATAATCACCAGGAGCCTTAAGAAGAGCAAGAGAGTTTAAATCTGCTCCAACTACAACCTTAATACCTTTTTCATGAGCATCTGCAATAATTTCTTGCAGTTCATCCTCAATGATACCAAAAAAGTTAGGATTCTCAATGTAGATACCAGCAATGGTTTCATCCATTAATTCCTTAGCATTTGCAATATCCATTTTACCAGTAGAAGGATCGTGTGGAAGAATATCTAATACAAGTTTTGCACCAGTAACATAATTCTTCAGAACAGCTTCACGATTTGGAGCAATAGCTGAGGTGTATAAAAACTTGTTACGTTTTGTGTTACGCGCACACATTAACGCTGCTTCACCTACACTTGTTGCCCAATCATAAAGAGAAGCATTTGCAACATTCATACCAGTAATTTCACAAATCATACTTTGATATTCCCACAAAGCCTGCAAAGATCCTTGAGATACTTCTTCTTGATACTGTGTATAACCACTGTAAAATTCAGTTCTTCTCAGAATCTCATCTTGTAAAGCTGGCATATAAATGTCGAGTACTCCTCCACCAATGAAGCTTCTAACTTCTCTTGTTGTTATATTCTTACTTAATTTTGCTTTTACAGCTTCCATTAATTCGTATTCACTTTTGTAGTAAGGGATATCTAATGTATCTTTGAACTTTATTTCATCAGGAATATCAGAATATAGCTCCTCCACATCTTTAATCCCTAAGTATTCCAGCATCCCATCTATGTCTCCTTGAGAGTTCGCTAGATAGGGATGAGCTTTAAAATCTTGTGTCATTTTTTCACCTTTTAATTAATTGATAAAAAGAGAGGGGAAATTTCACCTCTAAACTCTAATGAGTACCTTCTTCTATTAGTTTTTCAATATGTTTTACATACTCATCGACTTTCATCAGATGATCGGTTCCATTGGTTGGTTTAACTCTAAGAATCCAACCTTCACCATAACAATCTTCAGTAATGGGGGCTGCATCGTCTTCTAGTTCTGAATGTACTTCAACAACTTCGCAATCGAATGGTGCATAGAAATCAACAACTGCTTTTAGAGCTTCAATAATTCCCATAGATCCTTCATTAGAAAAGGTGTCTCCTACGGAAGGAAGCTCAACGTAAGCTAGTTCTCCTAGTTCTACACTAGCGTAATTGCTGACTCCGTATAACCAGATGCCTCCTCCTTCTTCTTTGACCCACTCTGAATCTTTAGTATAGAGTAAATCATCCTTTATTGTATATTTATCTTTAATTACAATATCGCCCATTTTTATTCCTCTTTTTATAGTAGAATTGTCTTAACGAAAGAAGTTTGATTTATAATTGTTTCCTTGTGTAATAGTGCAATTAGTTTTTTGTTAGGTAATCGAATAAGGACTGTTTAGTGGGAGAATGAATATCACTATTAGTCAGTTTGAATGGATGAAAAACGGCTTTAAACGCATGTTTGGGAGAAGATATTACTGGTGTATTTATAGGAAGAAGTAGCTAAGATAATAATGACCCAAGTCTTGAGAGTAGAGCAGATTGAAGTGGGGTTGAACAAGGAATTAAGCAAGGTTTGTCACCAAGCTAAAAACCTTTACAATCGAGCAAATTATCTGTTCAAAGAGTCATTAAAAAAGCATAACAAATTCCTTTTCTACTACGACCTCAACAAACTCCTAAAAGAGGAAGAATGTTATAAGGTCCTACCTGCCCATACTGCTCAACACACTCTTAAACTTCTTAACAGGAACTGGAAAGCTTACTTTCGAGCTCTAAAAGAGTGGAAGAAGGACTCAAGTTTATTCTTCTCTCAACCTCAACCTCCAGGATATAAAGCTAGAAACGGGGAGATGATGGCTATTTTCTCTAACCAGCAGGCAAAGATAAGAAATGGATGGTTGGTCTTACCCAAGAAAGTGGGTTTTTCATACAAGACCCGTTTAACTGAGAACATTAAACTAAGAGAAGTTCGCATTATCCCTCGAAGAGTAGGGTACACTTTAGATCTGGTTTATCCTAAGATCCTCCCTAACTTCAAGAAGAAACGACGAACTAGAAAAGGGGCAATAGATTTGGGTCTTCATAATCTCGTAACCTTTGTGGATAACCTCGGAAATCAACCGATTGTTGTCAAGGATCACGGGAGAGGAATAAAAAGCATAACACAGTATTATTTGAAAGTACAGACACAGTTAAGAGAACAATATGTTCAACAGCAGAAGAAGAATTTGAAAGGCAATAAGATCAAGCTAAACTATGGAACTAGTTTCTATTATCTTCGTGAGAAGTGGAGAAAGAAACTCCGAGATACCATCCACAAACTCACCCACTATTTAGTAGAGTTGTGGGTAGAACGAGGATTACATGAAGTGGTGATAGGTTACAACGAGAAGTGGAAACAAGGATTGCATTTCTGGAAGAAGACCACTCAAATGTTCGTAACTATCCCTTTTCAACGAATCATCAACATTTTAAAATACAAAAGCATGGAGAGAGGTATTCTTGTTGAGACAATTCCTGAAGAGTATACCTCTAAATGCAGTTTTCTTGATAACGAGTTCCCCCAACACTACTCCACTTATGTTGGAAAAAGAATCAAACGAGGATTATTCCGCAGTTCTCATGGTCATTTGATCAATGCAGATGTTAATGCTGCTTATAACATTTTGATCAAAAGCGATCCGAAAACCATATCTAAGCGTGTGGTGAACGGGGTAGGAGGGTACGTGATGTACCCACTCAGAGTAAGTATAGAACATCTTCATTGTTCTATATGATAACCTCTGATAAAAGTTGTGCTGTAATTACCCAATTCCACAAAACTACATCATAAAGTTTATCAAATATTATGAAAAGAAATTTTTTATTGTTTAAGTATCCTAAATTCATAAATCAAGAATAACATGACAATACCAATTTTCTTGTCTTTTTTCTACCTTAAACTCATACATAGTTACAGCTTTTACATCTGTTAATAAAATATCTTCATCCCAATTTATCTCAGCTCCCAAAGCCTTACAAGTTAGTACCAATTGTTCTTTTTTTTCAATCGTGATTTCAAAATCACTAAAAAGAACAGTATCTACATCCTTCAAGTAAATAAGTTCGCTTAAGAAATCATAAAGTAACATTTTTTCATCTTCAGCTTTGACTTCAAAACACCATTCCTTATCTTTTCCAATGGTGTTAGAAATGACCATGGCTTCCATTGTTGCCAAACCTGCTCCTTTGAAAAGTTCAGATAAGGTATCAGCAATGACCTCAAAAGCATAGTCAGACTTTACTTCATCTTCGAGTATTTTATACTCAAACATTATACTCAACCCAAAGTTGCAACTCTCAGTTAAAA